>CAJBQQ010000200.1 GCA_903957805.1 uncultured Pseudomonadota bacterium
AAGAAACAGAAAGAAGCTAAGAAGCTCGAAGCCCAGAAGGACGAGCTCAAGCGTGCAGAGGCCGTTGAGCTAAAGAATTTAAAAGAAAAGATTGAAGAGGCGATCGAGACCAATCCATCTCTGAAGCAGTACAAGGAGCAGTTGATGGTCGATATCACGACAGAGGGTCTACGGATCCAGATTGTGGACGAACAGAATAGGCCGATGTTTTCCGTCGGTCGTGCGGAGCTGCAGTCTTACACCAGGACCATACTCCGTGAGATCGGTAAGACCTTAAATGGAGTCACGAACAGGGTCAGCCTATCGGGCCATACCGATGCCAGGCTCTATCCGACAGGTGATAAGGGATATAGCAATTGGGAGCTCTCAGCAGACCGTGCCAATGCCTCTCGTCGGGAGTTGATTGCGGGGGGGATGGATGAGAGCAAGATTCTGCGGGTGGTTGGATTGTCCTCAGCAGTGATGTTAGATGCCGATAACCCGTTAAATCCAATTAACCGGCGTATCAGCGTCATTGTCATGAATAAAGAGTCTGAAGAGAACGTCACCAAAGAGAATGAACGGATTGTGGAGATTGGTGCTAAGGAAGGAACAAATAAGGAGAAGATGAGCAATGCAACTTCCAAATCACAATAAGCTAGCAATACCTCGTGTATTTCCATCTATCTCAATATCGATGATGCCACCGGCATTGACGGCACTGATCTCTCAGGTTGTCGCCTTAATGGGGTTAGGTCTAGTCGCTGTCTTGGTCTCACAGTTCGAGATGGAGTTATCACTAGAGCCATTGTTGTGGGGACTGATGGAGGGAATTTTTGCAGCATTGGTCGGTCATTACTTGGGTATGGACAGGTGGTGGCTGCCGATCAATCTAATATTTGTACCTGCTATCTTGTTAGTGTTGGCGATGGACTTATCGCCACTCTGGTTCTTAGGGGCATTCCTCCTCCTCCTTCTAGTCTATGGGAAGGTATACCGAACTCAAGTACCTCTTTACCTCTCCAGTGGGGAAGCGATCGAAGCGGTTGCATCACTACTACCTAAAGATTCTGGCTTCTCATTCGTCGACCTAGGGTCGGGGTGTGGTGGACTCCTTCAGCAACTGAATAAGGTCCGGCCAGACGGGACTTATCATGGGATTGAGGCGGCCCCATTACCGTTCATACTGAGTAAGTGCCGTAGCCTCTTTGGAGTATCTGACTGGCGTGTCAGTTGGGGAGATTTCTGGCAGATGGATCTTTCACAGCATGATGTTGTCTATGCATACCTCTCCCCTGTACCGATGGCGTTGCTATGGCGCAAGGTACGGAAAGAGATGCGTCCCGGTAGTATTCTGATCAGTAATAGCTTCGTGGTTCCAGGTATTGAACCGGAGATCACACTCAAGCTCGGCGATTTTGGTGGCTCAACGCTGTACCTGTGGCGTATATAGGGGAATACCATGCCATCACTTCCGACTGAAAATAAACAGGTTGGTTCGTCATTTCTGGGAAGGGATACCCGTCATCTAGTGGTGAGGGGGGGGGCTAGCAGTAAGAGTATAACGAGCCTTGAGAAGTGGTTAGACTTCTTTAGTCATGTAGATATTCCGGTATTACAAAGCACGATCGACTCTCTCAATCGACTCAAAGAGAGAGAGAGCAAGGTCACGGCACGTGAGATTGCTGGGGTCATTTTGAGTGACCCAATGATGACCTTGAAAGTATTGATCTATATGCAGGAACGCCGTGTTCACAGTCATTCAGTAGAGATCACCACGGTCGAGCATGTCGTCATGATGATTGGCGTTACGCCCTTCTTTGAGCAGTTTCAGAAGATGCAAGCAGCTGAAGAAATCCTTGAGAAGAATCCAGATGCGATGGACGGGTTTATGGCAACCATTGATCAGTCTAAGCGGGCGGCCTTGTATGCATCTGAGTGGGTCACTTTACGTCATGACATTGAGTCCGATGAGATCATTATCGCGACCCTGTTACACGATATTATCGAGACGCTGTTATGGTGCTTAGCGCCAGAGTACGCGATACGGATTGAACGTAAGACGCGCCAGGATCATTCGTTGGATAGTGTGGCTGTACAGAAGAGTGTATTGGGCATTAGTCTAATCGAATTGCAGCTTCAACTGAGAGAGAAGTGGCATCTACCGGTCCTCCTGCAGACACTGATGGATGATATTCATAATGACTCCCCCCGAGTTCGGAATGTAGCTCTGGCAGTTAAACTGGCCATGCATTCATCTAATGGATGGAGCCATTCCTCGCTGAGAGCCGATTATGTTGCGATCGGGAAGCTTGTCGGCGCCAATCGTCATGAGGTCATGTTAAGGGCTCGCAGAGCGTCTTTGAAGGCTATCCGGGGACTGACTGATTACGGAATGACACGACCCGCCTCGTGGTTACCACCTATTCCTGAGGATGAGGATGCTGAGCACGATCCGAGTGCGGTTATGGCGAGGGTGACGGGACTTCTGAGTCCGGCTGCATCTAAGAATATGGATTTTGTTGAGGTTCTATCCATCATTTTCCATGGCATCCATTCCGGGATCGGATTGAACCGAGTTCTCTTTATGGAGATCAATGCTGAGTGTAGTCAGGCCACAGCAAAGTTCGTGATGGGTACGGAGGAGGCCTCTTTACTACGAAGGATTGAGATTGATCTGGTTCATCCACATGTTTTTTCAAGGCTGATGGGTAAGATGGAGTCGGTCTGGTATAGCGCAGAGACCAAGAATGAGCTCCAGTCACTCCTGCTAGAGGAGATGATCAAGACCATCTGGAAGGGTGTGGGAAATTGTGAATTTTTCGCCATGCCGATACTGGTTGATGGAGAACCCATTGGACTGGTCTATGCCGATGGTGGTTTGAACCATCGAGCCCTCAATCTGGAAGCGTATAACGATTTCCAGAGACTGTGCTTGGTGATGACTAAATCATTGGAGAGAGAGTAAGTTCTTGCAGTTTTATCATTAGGTTAAATGGTACAGAAATCTGTAGCACAGTCGGTTGTCAGCCAGCGATAGCCTGCGAATCAGGTCTGCCTAATATGCTGTGAATAAGCATATTCAAGACTTTCTAATAGTCTGATCGGGTGAGGGTTATGCTCTCTCACCTATCCAGAATCTTGTAACCCTTCCACCGAACACAAATAACGGCATAAATGCCCATCTATTTGACGGATTGAATTCCTGACCACCAGTCAATAATCACGGATAGACACAAGGAGTCCGCATGGCCGGTGGTCAAGAGAGCGATCTTGAGAAAACAGAACCCGCAACGCCCAAGAAGCTAGAAAAGGCGAGGGAGGATGGGCAGGTTGCGCGCTCGCCAGAGCTGACGACCTTTATCGTTCTTCTCATCTCAGCCGGTGGGGTGTGGTTCATGGGCTCTGGACTCATGGGACAGATGTCGGCAATCATGAAGAAAGGCCTTCAGATGGAGAGGGAGCTTGCCTTTGATTCTCAGCTCATGATACCCAGGCTTGGTCAGTTAGCTTCGGATGCTTTGCTGGCACTACTGCCGCTATTTGGAATATTGGTCGTGGCGGCGCTATTCGCACCGATGATGCTGAGCGGTTGGTTATTCAGTTCCAAGGCCATTCAGCCAGACTTTAAGCGCATTAACCCGATGAGCGGTCTGGGAAGGATGTTCTCCAAGAAGAGTGTGATCGAGTTGGTCAAGGCAGTTGCAAAGGCCCTGGTGATTGGCGGAGTAGGTGCTCTGGTAATTTGGAACTTCAGGGATGCGGTTCTCTCCCTGGCCAGCCAGTCGGTTGATCTTGGCATCACTCACATGGGCAACCTGCTCGGGCTGACTTTCTTCATCATCGTCGGATCGATGTTACTGATTGTGCTGATCGATGTTCCATTTCAGATTTGGGATCATGCTGAAAATCTCAAGATGACTAAGGAGGAAGTACGCAAGGAGATGAAGGAGTCCGAGGGTGACCCACATGTCAAGGCTCGGATCCGGAGCTTGCAGCGTGAGGCGTCACGTAAGCGCATGATGGCAGAGATTCCAAAGGCTGATGTGATCATCACCAATCCAACCCACTATGCAGTTGCTCTACGCTATCAAGACTCTGCGATGAGTGCACCTAAGGTCGTGGCAAAGGGAAGTCATCTATTAGCAGCACGCATTCGTGAGTTGGGTCAGGAGCATCGAGTCCCGATCCTTGAATCTCCACGTCTGGCTCGTGCGATATACCACCATGCCGAGATCGGTGACGAGATACCTGAAACCCTTTATACCGCAGTGGCAGAAGTTCTGGCATATGTATTCCAGCTACGTCGTTACCGCGAATACGGTGGTGCCGCACCTCAGCTATCGCAACAAGTCTTAATTCCTGATGAGATGGATCCTTTAGGACAAAAGGCGACTAGCGGTGATGAGCAAGATTAATAATGAATTCTGACCGAATCTAAAATTGAGACATAAATGGCAAACCCGATGAATAGCACACTCACCCTATCAACAATGTTCAGTGGCGGCAGTGTGCGTAATTTTGCTGGACCTTTGTTAATCATCATGATCCTGGCGATGATGATTCTGCCATTGCCACCCTTCATGCTGGATATTTTATTTACTTTCAATATCGCTCTTGCAATTATCGTGTTGTTGGTGAGTCTGCGCACCACGAAGCCTCTCGATTTCTCCGTATTTCCGACAGTACTTCTTGTTACCACGCTACTACGACTGTCTCTCAATGTAGCCTCCACTCGGGTAGTTCTTTTGGAAGGTCATACCGGACCCGATGCTGCGGGCAAGGTGATCGAGGCATTTGGCCACTTTCTGGTGGGAGGTAATTACACCGTTGGGTTAGTTGTATTCGTGATCTTGGTGATCATAAACTTTATGGTCATCACTAAGGGTGCGGGACGTATCGCAGAGGTGAGCGCTCGTTTCGCACTGGATGCGATGCCGGGTAAGCAGATGGCAATCGACGCTGATCTTAATGCCGGACTGATCGGTGAGGACGAGGCACGTACCCGTCGACTGACCATCTCTCAGGAGGCTGATTTTTACGGATCAATGGATGGTGCGAGTAAGTTTGTACGGGGGGATGCAGTCGCTGGGATTATTATTCTACTGATCAACGTGATCGGTGGATTGGTCATTGGGGTGATGCAGCACAATATGGATTTGGGAGATGCAGCCAAGAATTACACCATGCTTGCAATCGGTGACGGACTGGTCGCTCAGATACCCGCCTTAGTGATCTCGACCGCAGCAGGTATGCTGGTCAGCCGGGTCACGACCGATGAGGATATGGGTCAGCAGATGATCGGTCAGTTATTCAACCGACCACAGGCGCTGATACTGACCGCCACCATACTGGGTGTGATGGGTCTGATACCCGGCATGCCACACATTGCATTTTTACTACTGGCTGGATTATTAGGTGCGCTTGCGTACTACGTAACAAGGCAGTCCTCTTCTACAGAGATACAAGCACCTCGTGAAGAGGCAACAGCTCCTGCAACTCAGGATGCAAGTTGGGAGGATGTGATGCCGGTTGATACGTTGGGTCTTGAGGTTGGTTATCGTCTAATCCCGTTGGTTGATAAATTACAGGATGGAGACCTACTGAAACGTATCAAGGGTATCCGTAAAAAGTTCGCTCAGGAGGTTGGTTTCCTGCCACCGGCGGTACATATACGAGACAACCTGGAACTCAAGCCCAATGCGTATCGAATCACCCTGAAGGGTGCCGAGGTTGGAAATGGTGAAGCCTATAACGGGATGTTCTTGGCCATCAATCCGGGTCGCGTCAGCGCGCCACTACCGGGCATTTCCACTCAGGATCCGACCTTTGGGCTGCCTGCGGTATGGGTCGAGGCCGGTCTATACGAGCAGGCGCAGAACTTGGGTTACACGGTAGTGGATGCCAGTACAGTGGTCACTACGCATATCAATCACCTGATACACGGACATTCTTCTGAGTTATTGGGTAGACAGGAGTTACAAGCACTACTCGATCGATTGGGTCGAGATTCACCGAAGCTGGTTGAGGACTTGGTGCCTAAATTACTGCCACTATCCACACTTCAAAAGGTGTTGCACAACCTATTGGAGGAGGAAGTGCATATCCGAGATATGAGGACCATCATAGAGGTGCTCTCTGAACATGGATCACGTACACAAGATCCAGACGAGTTGACCGCTGCTGTTCGGGTAGCGCTGGGCCGTGCCATTGTTCAGCAGCATTATCCGGTTGGAACTGACCTACAGGTCATTGCTCTAAATCATGAGATGGAGAGGATACTGATGCAAGCGGTTCAGACGGGTAACGGTAGCGCAGCAGGTTTTGAGCCGGGACTCGCAGATACACTCCTGAAAGAGGCGAATGCATCCGCTCAATTCCAAGAACAGCTCGGACTCCCGGCAGTGCTACTGGTGCCTGCTCAGATCAGGTTGTTACTGTCTCGATTCTTAAGACGCGCTGTTCCGCAACTCAAGGTCATCTCGCATGCAGAGGTGCCAGATTCTAGAAATATAAAAGTCACATCCATTCTCGGGAGTAATACATGAAAGTGAAAAAGTTTAATGCTGATACTGCACGTGAGGCGATGCGTCAGGTGAGAGAGTCACTCGGTCCCGAGGCGGTGATTCTATCGAACCGACAGGTGGCAGGAGGTGTTGAAATTATGGCACTGGCAAGTGCCGATATATCGTGCCTGATGTCTACACCGGGCCAAGAGACTGAGTCAATCAAGTCTAGTGTGCCCGATGCTGCACTACGATCCGGCGACACAGGGCAGGCTCCCCAGGGAGCAGTGACAGAACCCATGGCTCAGAGCATTATCAGTGAAATACAGAATATGCGAGGTATGCTGGAGGGTCAGCTCTCATCCCTTGCATGGGGTGATCTGCACCGCAGAGAGCCCGCTAAGGCGGAAGTATTACGGTCCATGCTAGGGGCTGGTTTTAGCCCGGCATTGTCTCGACAGCTACTTGAAAAAATGCCGATTGGACATGACCAGAATCAAGGTCTGGATTGGGCTAAAAATATTCTAACGCATAACCTACGGATGGCTGCTGGGGACGATATCGTCGATAAGGGCGGTATATACGCACTCGTGGGTCCGACCGGGGTGGGTAAAACCACCACCACCGCCAAACTTGCAGCTCGTTGTGTGGTCCGTCATGGTGCCGACAAGGTGGTCCTTCTAACGAATGACAGTTACCGGATCGGTGGTCATGAGCAGCTACGAATTTACGGAAAACTCTTAAGCGTTCCGGTCCGTACCATCAAGGATAGTGAAGACTTGCAATTGACCCTATCAGAATTAAGTGGCAAGCATCTTGTTCTGATTGATACCGTGGGGATGGGTCAGCGCGATCAGATGGTGGCAGAACAAGTGGCGATGTTGTGCGATTGTGGTTTCGATGTGAAGCGATTATTGCTCTTGAATGCCACCAGTAATGGAGGAACTCTGGATGATGTGGTGCAGGCCTATCTGGGGAGTGGTCTGAGTGGATGCATCATCACTAAGGTGGATGAGGCAGCGAGCTTAGGAATGGTGCTGGACACAATTATTCGACGCAGATTGGCGTTATATTTTGTAACGAACGGTCAGAAGGTACCAGAGGATTTACATCAAACAAACTCACAATATCTTCTACAACGAGCATTTAAAAAGACACAAGCGAACTCACCCTTCGCACTGCAGGATGCTGAGTTCGCACTGGTGATGGCGGGTAATGGAGAGATTGGGTCAGCAGCCCCTTCGACAAAAGTAGGCTCACATCTCAGCGGTCAATCATGATCAGGATCATGGGGGATCAGGCTGAGGGTTTGAGATGCATGCAGTCTAAGGAGAAGGTTCGCATCATTACAGTTGCCAGCGGCGGAAGCGGTGTGGGCAAGACGAGTGCGGTGGTCAATCTGGCAGTCGCACTGGCTAAGAATGGTAAGGACGTTCTGATTTTGGATGAGAATCCTTGTCACAATAATGTTTGTGCAAATCTAGGCATCAAGGCGAGGTACGATCTGCTGCATGTGATTAACCAGGATAAGACACTCGACCAAGTCATTCTAAAAGGGCCAGAGGGAATCTCCATCTTACCCGCTCTGAGGGGAGTGAGCTCTTTAGCCAAGTTGCAACCCTCTGATCAGGATAGGCTCATCGATAGTTTTGATAGTCTACAACGGTCGGTCGATGTGGTATTGGTTGATGCTGCGGTTGGCAGTACCGGTCATGTGCTGTCGATGAGTTTGGCAGCGCAGGAGGTCTTGATGGTGCTGTCACCCTCAAAGTCAGCCATTACCGGGGCCTACTCATTGATCAAGTTGATGAGTCAGGAGTATGCAAAAAGAAATTTCCGCATCTTGATCAATAAGGCTGAATCTGAGGAAGAGGCCAAATCAATCTTTGATAATGTTCACAAGGCGGCTCAACGATACCTGTCACTATCACCCGACTTCATGGGATTTATTCCGCTCGATGATAAGCTCCAGCGTTCTGCTCAATTGAGCAGGGCGGTGGTAGAGGCCTTCCCCAGTTCGGCATCTGCGGTCAGTTATCGAAAATTGGCGGCGGGATTACAAGAGTGGTCGCGCATCGATAATTACGATGGTGGGGTTGAGAACTTCATGCAAAGGCTAATCCGTAGCAGCCACTTGGGCGTGCCTAGTACAGCATTCTAACGGGCTATGTATACCTCAGAAGGGATCATAGATCGGGAGCAGCACCTCACCGAGTTTGCTCCGCTGGTGAAGCGGATAGCGCATCATATGATGGCAAAACTACCCGCGAGTGTGCAGGTCGACGATCTTATCCAGGCCGGAATGATCGGTCTGATGGATGCGATCGGTCGTTATCAGGGTTCACTCGGAGCGAAGTTTGAGACGTATGCAGTTCAGCGCATCCGCGGTGCAATTCTGGATGAACTGCGTCAGGCAGATTGGTTACCCCGAAGCCTACGCAAGAATATGCGAAGTATTGAGTCTGCGGTCAGTGTCCTTGAGCAACGGTTTGGTCGGGCACCGAATGAGCAGGAGTTAGCCAATGAGATGAGTATCTCATTGCCAGAATATCAGGAGATGCTGCAGGATTCACGTGGATGTCAGTTAATTTATTACGAGGATTTTGCAGGTAATGATGAGAATAGTATTCTGGACCATCACTGCCAAGATGATAAGAGCAACCCGCTAGAGTTACTGCTGGATGAGGACTTTAGGACGACTTTGATCAAATCGATTGAGAGTTTGCCAGAGCGTGAGAAGGCGGTGATGGGGATGCACTATGAGCAGGAACTTAATCTGCGAGAGATCGGTGAGGTATTGGGGGTGAGTGAGTCGAGGGTGTGTCAGCTTCACTCCCAGGCCATCGCACGACTCAGGAGTAAGGTCAAGTCTCGCTAAGTCAGAGGAGACTTCTAGATTGTTGCGAGTAACTGTTGAAACGAGTCCGTTTACACCTGACCGAACTGGCGGCCGCCCTTTACAGTAAAGGTTCTGCCGGTTGGGCCATACAGAGGGGCTGATCCACCGGTCGCATTCTGCAACACCGTCAGAGCTTGTTGGTTATAGCGAAGACGTGTATTGATCAGGTCGCCATTAGTCCGGTTGAGTTGTTGTGCAGACTCAGCCATCCGTAATAGTTCATTCCACTTCACTGTTATTGACCCCGCATTAGGTGATCTAGAGATCAGTGCCTCCATCCCCTTGCGGTCAGAATTCAATCCATGTGAGCTTAAATGCTGATCACGTTGGTTAGACAGCCTTGTCAGTTGCATGACCAGGACCGACTTCTCACGGGGCAGGGTCTCCAAGATTTCTAAGTTAGCGCCGATCAGAGCCTCCTGCTCTTTTTGCAGGAGCTTGATAAAGGACGCGGTCATATCCAATTCAATCTGAAGCTCCGCATCCAGGCCGCTCAGGTCGGCCTTTCGAATCACGAATTCTTCTCCTTGGAGGATTGAATCAGGTCCTTCACCGTGACGATCAGATGATCGGCGACAGCGCCGGCATTAACCGTGAAGCTTCCATTGCTGATCGCCTGCTTAATCTCAGCGACCCGGGCAGAGTCAACCACGCCACTACTCGCAAACTTACTTTCAAGTGCCTGGAGTTGGGAGGATAACGAGCTCAGGTGCACACTCTCAGAAGATTTCTCAGGAGATGAACCGGCGGGTGCCGATTTATCAGCACGTTTAGCGCTATCGCCTGTGGGGATGACAGTATTGGGGGTAGAGTTAGTGATTTTCATAGACAATTCCTAAATTTATGAGGCTTCGTAAGGGGTAACGGCATATCTTTTGAGAACTTTAGGGAAATATTAAAAATATTTCTCTTTTTTTGCCAGATCGTTCATTAGCCCAGCTGTTAAGGTCGTACCTCGACCACTCCTCCAGGACGTGCAATGCCGCTGATGGTCCTGCCGGATGTAATCCGGACCTGTACCGTCTGACCATCAGATGCTGCGGTAAGGGCCTTTCCTTCTGCGCTCGCACTGAATCCACGTCCCTGGGTTTGTAGCATGACCGTTTGACCCTGCTGAATGATGATCGGTGCACGTAACTGGTCCTGACGTAGCGGCTGACCGGAACCTATATTGCTGACTACCGTCTTCCCCACCGCCTGATCAATCTCTGTCAGAGCTCCACCCGATAGCTGAGTCAGATCAGACTCTTGCAGAGTGATATCCGTTGCTACGACCTGCTGTCCATGTGAAAGGGGCCTCACGGCATGTACGACATTCGCAACCACTTTAATGGTGGCGGGGACATACATGGACCAACCATTCTGTTCGTTACATCGCACCCCGACCATGGACTGACCCCAAAGACGGGCACCTGTCGGGAGAAAGGGTTCTAGCGTTGCTTGGCAGGCCGGGAGCTTGAGATGGGGGTCTACAGCACCAAGATGGAAGCTAACCCGTCCCGGAAGGTTCGCTGTTTCACTCCTCACGAAGTTCTCGACCACCTTTAGGATGGGAGGAATCTTCTGTCGCTCCAACGAGTATGCCGGCCCAGCAGAGCTTGCAATGATCAGTGCGCCACAAGATAGGATCAGTCTTCGTAGGGTGGGGGTCACTTGATCGGCCTATACGGTTAGGTCAGTAATTTTAGCGGGAGACTGAGGGGAGGGGGCGTGTCGTCACGAGTGATAGGTAGTGTAATTCTATTCCTCGATCAAAGCGAGATTAACCTAATGAAGAAATGATTTGTAAGTGTCCAATAAGTCGTTTCAAGAGATGCCGGAGGTTATAGAGCAAGATGAAATCACCGTGAGGATCGAAGTCTTGCTGATAGAAGGGCTTTTCCCACGATTGCCTGGAAAGTCCTTGACCCCTCTCAAATCGGGTTCTTGCCGTACACGGCAAGAATTGCCGCACCCCTTTACAGGGGCTAATCGGCCCTCTGATTCAAGTCAGAAGATGGCATGGGATTAGGGTCTTGTTCGTTTTTTTTGGCTTATTTTGAAGGGGGGTGGCATGCCTGGCACGATAAATGCTTTACGACAAGTGTAGCGATTAATTGAGGAGTTTTTCCATGAGCAGCAAACTGGACGAGGTTTTTCAGTTTCACCAGACCGCGATGACCGTGAGGGGTTACCGTCAGCAATTGCTGGCGAGCAATATCGCCAATACAGATACACCGAACTTCAAGGCTCGGGATATCGATTTCTCCAAGACCATGCAAGAGGCGCTAGCGCCACGCTCAACGGGTGCAGGTCTGGCGGTCACTTCTCCTCGCCATATTACAGGCGGAGATAACCCAATCGGTGCAAAGCCTCTTTACCGGACGCCGACTCAACCCAGTATTGATGGTAACACCGTCAACATGGACACGGAGCGGACCCAGTTTGCAGATAACGCGATTCATTATGAAGCTAATCTGGCGCTGCTCAATGGCCAGATCAAGTTCATGATGGCAGCCATACAGGGGTAATCGAAAATGTCTTTATTTAATGTATTTGATATTGCGGGTTCAGGGATGGCGGCACAGTCTCAGCGTCTTAATGTGGTGGCCAGCAATCTTTCAAACGCGGATAGCGCAACCAGTTCGAACGGACAGCCGTACCGTGCTAAGCAGGTGATCTTCGGCGCCACCAAGATTAATCCTCAAGGAGCGAGTGGTGTCAGGGTCTCCGGTGTGATTGATGACCCGACCCCGATGAAGCAGGTCTACGAGCCTCAGCATCCACTCGCGAATCCACAGGGTTATGTGACGATGCCAAACGTGAATGTGGTGGGTGAGATGGTGAATATGATCTCTGCCTCTAGGTCCTACCAGAATAATGTGGACATGATGAATACCGCTAAATCAATGCTACTGAAGGTTCTCACGATCGGTCAGTAAGACCTGATCGATGAAGATAAATAGAAGTCTTAAATTAAGCAGCACTAACGAGTAACAAAATAGGAGTTTTAAATGGCCGTCATCCAAAATACCAGTGCAGCAACAGTAAGCATGGTCGATCCGGTACTTACATCCGCCCAGAAGAAGGCTGAGGATCCTACCGACCGTTTTCTAAAGTTGCTGGTCACACAGATGAAGAATCAGGACCCCCTAAACCCAATGGACAATGCCCAGGTAACGAGCCAGATGGCGCAGATTAGTACCGTGTCCGGTATCGACAAGCTCAATACCACTCTCCAGAACATGGCTGCTAGTTTCTCTGCGAACCAGTCTCTTCAAGCAACGAGCATGATCGGTCATGGTGTACTGGTCCCCGGGACAAGTATGCAACTCAGTAATGGAATGGCCATGGGCGGTATTGATCTGCCACAGTCGGTGGATCAGATGACGGTCTCCATCCAAGATGCTGCCGGGAACGTGATTCACCGTATGGAGTTAGGGCCTAAAGAGAGCGGTATTAATGCATTCGCTTGGGATGGTGTTACCGATACCGGGAAGGCAGCTGCCGATGGAGTTTATAACTTCTCAGTCAGCGCGATGCAAGCCGGTAAGAAGATTGATGGTAGTTCACTCTCAGTGGGGCAGGTGAATAGTGTTACGCCTGCTGCGGGCGGAATGCTGCTGGATGTGGGTGGGCTGGGAACTGTTGGCCTCGACAAGATTAAGAAAATTCTTTAATTAAGGAGCGAATCATGGGATTTCAACAAGGATTAAGCGGATTAAATGTAGCAGCCAAGACGCTGGATGTTATTGGTAACAATATCGCCAATGCAGCCGTGGCGGGTTTTAAGAGTTCAACCACACAGTTCGGAGATATGTACGCCGACTCACTGGGTGGGACGGGCGGTGTTCCGGTTGGTATTGGTTCCTTGATTCAGGCGGTGTCGCAGCAATTCACCCAAGGAAATATCACCAACACCAATAACCCACTCGATGTTGCGATACATGGTCAGGGATTCTTCCGGTTGGAGAATAACGGTCTGATTACATACTCTCGGAATGGCCAGTTCCACCTTGCAAATGATGGGACCATCCAGAATGCTTCTGGAAACACGCTGACAGGTTACGTCGCAGATACCGATGGAAAGTTCCAGGTTGATGCCGCTCCAGCAGCAATCACTCTCAGCACCCTGCCTCTTGCGCCACGCACTACCGGTAAGGTGGAGATTGATACAAATTTAAACGCGGGGGCAAAGGCACTAAACCCTTCAACCTTCGATGCAACGGACCCTGCGACCTACACAAACTCAATCTCTGCAACGGTCTACGACAGTAAAGGCGATCAGCATGTCGTAACAACATACTTCGTACAGAACGGCGGTTCGAATGAACCGGTATTAGCAACGCCTACAAATGGCCTCACGCCAACCACCGACAATATTCCTTCTGGTGCCTTAACCATTAATGGTGTATCGATCGGGGCTATCGCTGCACAAGCATCAGCATCTGACCAAGCAGATGCGGTGAAGGTTGCAATCAACTTAGCACAAGTTCCAGGCGTAACTGCTTCCGTCGTGAGTGGTAAGGTGAAACTAGACAGCAGTATTAACGCTCTGGTCGTTACTGGAACTGGCTCGACGACGGGCGGTACAACGCTGGCAAAGGCGGGTCTTGCTGCTGTGCCGCTGGGATATACCGCGTATGTTGTTGCTGATGGAGCACTGACGACGAGCGGAATGCCTAAGGGCGTTACCGTGGAGGGCTCTAGCACTGGGAAGACGCAGCTCACATTCGATAGTACTGGCAAGCTCGTTACACCCATAACCGGACTCACAGTGGGTTTAGATTTTAGTGCAATTGGTACTGGGAATAGTCCTAACAATCTGACCTTCAAGCTCGATCTGACTTCAGCGACGGGTTTCGCTAATCCATTCAGCGTGACCAAACTTTCGCAGGATGGTTACTCTTCGGGAAGGCTATCAAACTTTGCGGTCGGGGATGATGGCGTAGTGGAGGGTCATTACTCTAACGGTCAAACTAAAGCCCTCGCCCAAATCGTCTTGGTCAATTTCCCCAGTGTAAACGGTTTAAAGTCGGATGGTGCGAACCAGTGGAAGCAGACTGTAGACTCTGGCGAACCACTGAGAGGCATCCCTGGTACAAGTTCATTCGGTAACTTGCAGTCTTCTGCGGTTGAGGACTCTAATGTTGATCTGACCACACAGCTGGTGAACATGATCACCGCCCAACGGATCTACCAAGCAAATGCTCAAAGCATCAAGACTCATGATCAGATCCTCCAAACGCTGGTCAATCTGCGTTAAAAGTGATTAAGGATTAGGGGCGAAGATGAAATTCACAAAATTGAACCTGACGACTGGAGTTGAGATATGGACCGTCTGATCTACGTCGCAATGACCGGTGCAACACAGACCATGAGTCAGCAGGCCAGTATCGCCCACAACCTGGCCAATGCCAATACGATCGGATACAAGGCAGTATCCAACTCGTTCCGTGCAGTACCAGTCGTTGGTGAGGGCTCTCCGACACGTGCATTTGTGGTCGATTCAACGGTCGGATCAAGCTTCGCTCCTGGATCAATTCAAACGACCGGTCGTAGCCGCGATGTGGCTGTTCAGGGTGCTGGATGGATTGCGGTTCAGACTAAGGATGGTGGAGAGGCTTATACCCGTGACGGTAATCTTCAGCAGAGCTCTAGCGGGCTCCTACAGACTCGGAATGGATTTAATGTGATGGGGGCAAATGGACCGATCTCGATCCCGGTAGAGGCGGATATCACGATCGCGAAGAATGGTTGGGTCACAGTCATCGCCGCTCAGGCGAGGATGATGCCCCAAACCGTCGAACCGGCAGGACGTATCAAGCTGGTGAATCCCCCAGAAAAAGATTTGGTCAGGGGTGATGATGGACTATTTCGTTTAAAGGATGGTGGAAAGGCGCCCGAGGATGGCAATGTGGCTCTTGCCTGGGGCGCGCTTGAGAATAGTAATGTCAATGTCGTGAAAGAGATGGTCAGTATGATATCGAACTCACGTCAGTACGATATGCAGATGAAGCTGTTGGAGAATGCCAAGAGTAATGCGAACCAGGCATCACAGATTTTGAATTTGAGAGGGTAGTACTAGGGTCAGATGAAACAGGTGGCAATGGTTGAGAGTTTCAGTCGGGCCCACCCTTATTTTGAAAAGGAATAGATATGATACGTTCATTATGGATTGGAAAAACAGGTCTTGAGGCTCAGCAGTTG
>CAJBQQ010000201.1 GCA_903957805.1 uncultured Pseudomonadota bacterium
GGTGGGCAGACTCGGATCATCTATCATACCGACACCATCCAAGAGGTTTGGGTACCCCCCCTGGCAGGAAATCTTTTTATCGAGCACGAAATCCGAGAGCAATTCAAAGAGATGAGGGCTGAAATCATGAAACGAAAGCGAGTACTCACCCCCTCGACACCACCCAGAACTCCAACTCATTGATCGCGTGAGAGCGCCCTGTTACCCTTTGTCAGACAACATTAACCTGAAGCACCCATCACGAGTAACGATCAGTGATAGAAACGAATAACCTACCCCCACAAGATTTCTCCACACTCCCCCCTGACCGCGTATTGAACGCGGTGGAGAGCGTAGGATTTCGCAGCGACGGCCGCCTACTAGCACTCAACAGCTACGAGAACCGCGTCTACCAGATCGGCCTTGAAGAGGGTGCTCCGCTGATTGCAAAGTTCTATCGTCCGAAGCGGTGGACCGATGAGGCCATACTCGAGGATCATTCCTTCGTGCAAGAACTGGTTGATCACGAGATTCCAGTAGTGCCGGCGATGTTACTGAATGGAAAGACACTGCACACTTTTGAGGGGTTCCGGTTCTCTGTTTTCCCAAAACATGGTGGCCGAGCACCCGAACTGGAAGGCCGCTCAACGTTAGAATGGATGGGACGATTCTTGGGGCGTATCCACGCGATCGGTTCCCTCAAACCATATCAAGAACGTCCCACTCTAGATATCAAGAGCTTTGGTGAACAACCACGCGATTATCTGCTCTCTCATGAGTTCATTCCGGCCGATCTCGATACAGCCTATCGCAGCGCAGTCGATCTTGCGCTAGAGAGTGTCCGATACTGCTTTAGCCGTGCAGGCGAAGTGGCTAGCCTGCGCTTGCACGGAGACTGCCATGTGGGTAACGTGCTATGGACGGATCAGGGTCCTCATTTTGTAGACTTTGATGACAGTCGAATGGGACCTGCGGTGCAGGATCTATGGATGCTATTGTCGGGGGATCGCGCCGATATGGTCCATCAATTAACCGATGTACTGGTCGGGTATGAAGACTTCTGTGATTTCAATGAGCGAGAACTCCACCTGATCGAGGCACTGCGGACCCTACGACTGATCCATTATGCAGCATGGCTTGCACACCGCTGGGATGACCCCGCCTTCAAGCAGGCATTCCCCTGGTTCAATACCCAACGGTATTGGCAGGACCGCATTCTCGAATTGCGCGAACAGATTGCACTGATGGATGAGCCGCCTCTGTGGCAGGCATAAATCATCGACTCTGAAGGGATCCAGAATCTCTCTCAAAATAAAATCGGCATGAACAATCAGTCTATTCTTTGCCCTTGCGGAAATGCCAATAAAGAATATACCGACTGCTGTGCCCGCTATCTGAACGGTCATGAGGATGCTGCTACTGCAGAAGCATTGATGCGTTCTCGATACACCGCATATACGTTTGAGAATGAAGATTATCTACTCGCGACCTGGCATCCGAGCACCCGCCCAGATTCACTTAAACTGGCAGAAGGCCCTCACAAGAAATGGTTAGGACTGCGAGTCAGCCGTCATGAACAGACTGGGAGAGATCATTCAATTGTAGAGTTTGTCGCGCGCTACAAGGTGGGAGGGCGTGCCCACCGGCTGCATGAGATCAGCCGGTTCGTTCGTGAGGGAGGGAGGTGGCTCTATGTGGATGGCGAGACATCGCCTGCAGCAGGCTAACTATCGCGCTAGTGATGCACGATAAAGCTGCCTTGCCTCTTCCTCCTTGAGAGTGTCGTTAATCTCACGCATCACCCCCTTCATATCGACAGGCTTCTCGACACGCTCGAAGCACCCGGTCAGGACACTCTCCGGGCGGAGCTGGTTCTTTTGGTAGAGGGACCATATCTCCATACCATAGTCAGTCGTCAACAACTCGGGTGCAAAGCGACCGAAGTAAATAGCCAGATTTTCAACATCCCGGAGCAGCATCTTGCAGGCCTGGTTGTTGGCTGCTGCATCGATGGCCTGAGGGAGATCGATGATGACGGGCCCTTCGCTATCGACCAGTATGTTGTATTCTGATAAGTCGCCATGCACCACCCCGGCGCAGAGCATACGCACCACCTGAGTGATCAGTATGCGGTGGTACTCGCGTGACAGATCTGGGGTGAGCATCAAGTCATTCAGCCGCGGTGCAGCATTCCCCTCTCCATCGGTCACGAGCTCCATCAACAGCACGCCCTCATGAAAATTATACGGTTTGGGAACACGCACACCTGCAGCTGCGAGGCGGTACAGGGCATCTACCTCTGCACTCTGCCATGCCTCCTCCTGCGCTTTGCGTCCATAGCTGGTTCCCTTTTCCATGGCCCGAGCGCGACGACTATTCTTCACCTTACGGCCTTCGGTATAGTCGGTACTTTGGCGGAAGCTACGCTTATTGGCCTCTTTGTAAACCTTTGCGCAGCGCACTTCTTCTCCGCAGCGGACTACGAAGACTGCGGCCTCTTTTCCGCTCATCAGTTGCCGAATGACCTCGTCAACTAGGCCATCTTGGATCAACGGTTCAATTCTCTTGGGGGTTTTCATCAGTGTCGCGTTACTCTCAAATTTTCCCGTTCGCCCTGAAAAAAATCGCTACTAGGCAGGAACACATGGAATATACAGGAAAGGATAGAGTCTGTGACCTTCCAGTACGCTATCAAGTCCCCGTTCTTAGGGATACGAAACTTCCTCTTGGGCCTATCCATCGTTGTCACTCATCCCCCACAGCACGAACCACGGCCATCGAGTGGGCTCCTACTTCGTTCTGGATGAGCCACCTTTTGAAATGAATAGCATGAACCTTGCTAGTGGCCATCTGAATAAGATTATGTATGCGATATGCATCGCCACAAATACCATCATCAGATTCGAGAGGGCCTCATGAGCCTCCTCGAGAAGACCATCTTCCTCATCCCCCTCATTCTCATGTTCCCCTTTAAACGCGGACTTCAAATCCAGTTTCTTGTCCCCATCAGCATAGGCTGGCGCGATTACCTCAGCAGCAGCTGTCATACCGACGGTCTTACCCCGATCGAGAGCAACCCCTGTGACAGTAGCCCCGATTAATGACAAAAAAATCCCCAGCATTAACGTCTTACTGATGGCCGGGTGACTCAGGAAGTTTCTAGCGCTCAACCCTTCGAACGAGGGGTGGAATCGTGTCAATCCGAACTGACTCTCTCCACTCAACGTCCAGAGCAATCGCAACACAATAATGCCCCCTGCGCTATATCCAAGCCAGGCATGAACCACCTCAAGCTCGCCCGTCACAAAGGATAGAAGGGCAAGGACTGCCTGCGTAGCGTGGTATGCCCGGATGCGGTGGATGGCACTCATGCGAGTATGTTGCTCCTGTCGATTTGTAGGTGTTGGTCAGAGAACTACCCGCACCAAAACGTCCCTCTCAACCATTCAAGTAACAGGTTGAGATACGACCTCCTCAGAATAAATGCTTGCAAACTATCACCGTCTTAATTTACCAGTCCCAGAGCATAGTCATGCGGTGCAGCAATGGCCAAGACTGATACTGCAATAAATATCATAGTACGGCTTAGAGAATGTTGCCGTCATAGAGGTGATCTTTCCACTCAAATCATCACAACCGCGTATTACCCTCTCTCTTCCTGATAGCGCTCACTGCAGGGATGGAGAGGGATCAAAAGGATCTACCTGCAGATTCTTACCTCTTTCATATTTCTGTAACAAACCCCGTGTATATTCCGGTCAATATGATTTTTTCTCCCATTAAAATCTTTGATCGTGCGATCAATCTAATATTCGGGGTGTTGCTGCTTTTTATCACCATCGGGGTTGCTGCCGGTGTCGTTAATTTATTCTTGCAGTTGCGCGATCTCGTTACAAATACCGATATCACAGGACACTACGTCCGCCTTGTTTCGGATGTCTTGACTCTGTTTGTATTGATCGAACTCTCTCGCTCTCTTGTCTCCCATTTTGACGAGCACCGCCTACGTCTAACATTCATCGCAGATGCGGGTATTGTGTTTGTTCTGCGTGAGATCATGATCCAGCTATTTGAACATAAGATCTCGGCAGACGAGATTTATGCCTTGAGTGCTTTACTGCTGGTGTTGGGCTGTCTTCGAACCGCAGCAGTCTTAGTCTATCAACGTGAGAAGCGTCTCCTCGTTAAAAGCAGCAAGGTCAAGCAACCGTTTATGCAAACACCTTGAATAAATTTTTTGCGCTGATCTGCGAGCGAATTTATTAACTACCGTCATTCAGAGGCATCCTCCGCCTTTAATGAAGTCTTCATAAAACCTTCATCGAAATGCAATCTCTTGTAGTTACTCTGAAACTCTCTAAATAACGTCTACTGCCGGAGTAGTCTTCATATGGTATCTGCCCGTGCCACTGTCATGACTGCAATCCTGATCTCTGTTCTCACCCACTCGTCCCCCTCATTTGCGGGGTATCTTGATACAACTTTAGGTGGGTTTATGATGCTCGCCCATCTGAATCTAGCCATCATCGTATTCTTGGGATTCTATGTGTCGGCCACTCTAAAAAAGACCAGACACAATCTCCCCAGAAAGAACGAACCTAAGAACGTATCCGATCTAATCAAGCACCACGAACAATCAGTAGATCAATCTAATAGCGCTCTTATCAATGTTCTGAGACTACGCACCAACCAGGAAAGAGGCTCTCATAACAAGACTAAGGTTCTGCCGAGGGCTTGGCCGGAGAAGTCAGTCCAGTCCAGACTCCACCCGCATAATATTGATGCATGCTGGATTAAGACCAGTAAAGAGTTCCGCTATGTGAGTGGTCCCGACAGTCAGCGTATTGGCACATGAGTTTCGAGTGGATAGCTTTCTTTATGCGACGACAGGTCTAAAGGTATCCCTGCTATAACTCGCATATCTCTCTCATTCATGCCCTCTTCGGATACTGCATGAATCGTCCCCTGTCAGCAGAGGTTTGTTGAGAGCATAAAAGTTGCCTCTCACATCGGAAAAAACTTCAACCCACTGGCGTCTACTGTGTAGACGCTGGTCAGATGCGTTGAGAGGTTACTAAACCATCGGACTAATTTGATCGAGGTGATCTGTCGGTCAGCGCGGTTTGCGAGGAGCGTTGGCAAACAAGCGGTCGTAAAGAAAATTAGGAAGTAGTCTTAGCGCCCGTGCAACGATCGCCATTTGCCACGGA
>CAJBQQ010000202.1 GCA_903957805.1 uncultured Pseudomonadota bacterium
CCATCTGTGGAGGGCAATTATCCGATGCCTCCAACCTCACAGCATTACCAAAATGACGCTGAGGAAGCTCAACTTGCAGCGCCATGCGCAGATTCTTGACCTCCTCCTCATCTACAAATAGATCGCTATTGCGAGTGACTCGGAATTGATAACATCCCAATACATTCATTCCGGAGAATAACTCGCCGACATGGGCATGCAGGATCGATGATAAAAAAATGAAATCGTACTCGCTGGCACTGACCTCTCGGGGCAATAGAATCACGCGTGGGAGCACCCGTGGCGCCTGCACAATTGCTGCTCCAGAAACTCGCCCGAAAGCATCCTTCCCATCCAACTGCACCGCAAAATTTAGGCTCTTATTGAGTACGCGTGGGAAGGGATGTGATGGATCAAGTCCAATCGGAGTCAGTACCGGCATCAACTCTCGAAAGAAGAATGCCTTGATCCATTCTCGCTGAGCGTCGTTCCAACTGGCCCTTCTCAGGAAGTTAATGCCCTCCCCCGCTAGCCCTGGCAGAATCTCCTGGTTCAGTAACTGATACTTTTTTTCGACCAGCTTGTGAGTCTGCTCTGAGACCAATTTGAAGACTTCCCCCGGCTCCATCCCGTCGGGTGTGCGGATGAGAGACTCCGACTTGATCTGCTCCTTCAGTCCAGCAACTCGTACCTCAAAAAACTCATCGAGATTACTGCCGACGATACTTAAGAATTTCAATCTCTCTAAAAGAGGGGTCTCTCTATTCTCTGCCTGGGCGAGTACCCGCCTGTTGAACTCGACCAGACCGAGCTCTCGGTTAAGAAATAGATTGGAGGTGGGTACTCTGATCATGGAAGGCGGACTAAGTTACAAGATTTGAACCACTAATCAGTATAGCCATTCGCGGGCATTATGGCGGGAGGCTATCCACTGACAGACTTACTTAACTGGCACATAACCCACTGGCTTCTCTGCTCCACTACCAAAGAAGTACGCCTCAAGCTGCTCGGCTAAGTATTTACGCGCCTTGATATCAGAGAGATTGAGTCGGTACTCATTGACCAGCATGGTCTGGTGCTTGAGCCACGCGGCCCAAGCCTCTTTCGAGACATTTTCAAAGATACGCTTTCCCAATTCCCCCGGATAGGGCAAAAAGTCCAGGCCCTCTGCCTCGCTACCCAGCTTGATACATTTGACGGTTCTTGCCATTTATCCATCTCCCATTAAATTCGCCACTCAATCTTGATACAGCCGATTCACCGCCTAGCGGGATACTGCACACACTATATTTTTTTTATGAAGACCTTGGACCGGCGCTGATAGTTGTACATCCCCTGCTTTTCCTTGGGTAGCTTCCCAATCCCGATCTCCTCGAAACCGCGTTCGACAAACCAATGAGCAGCACCGGTGGTGAGTACAAATAACTTTTTGCTGCCCTGTGCCTTAGCCTTGACCTCGATATGCTTAAGCAGTGTATCGCCATATCCTGCATTGCGATGATCGTGATGCACCGCAAGGCAGGCGAGTTCACTTGCTCGCTCATCAGGAAAAGGATAAATCGCGGCACAGGCCACGATCACGCGGTCATGCTCGAGCACTACAAAACGATCTATCTCCATCTCCAATACTTCTCGGTTACGACGTACCAATTCACCCTTGGCCTCGAGTGGTTCAATCAGTTGCAGGATACCCCCTACATCTTCAATCCCCGCACCCCGCAGGGTCTGCAACGGTCCTTGAGAGATCATGCTTCCGGTACCGTCGTGAGTAAATAGCTCCTGCAATACCGCCCCATCCACATGACGACTGATGAGATGCACTCGAGCCACCCCTCCCTCACAGGCTTGCACTGCATAGGGGAGATACGACTGAACGTCGTCAGAGATCTTGGTCGAACTATCTGCTGCCCTTGCGAGTAACTCCTTACTCTCAGTCACGGTCAACTCTCTCAGCAGTTTATTAGATTTTCCTTTGGACTTCTCTTCGACACCCGTAGCATCCATCAGAAAAATAAGCTTCTCCGCATTGAGTGCTATTGCAGTTGCCGCGGCAACATTTTCTAGAGTCAGATTGAAGATCTCACCGGTTGGAGAATAACCAAGCGGCGACAGCAGGGCCACCTCGCCTTGCTCTAACCGTGACCGAATCGAGACAGCATCGATCTTACGAACCTCGCCGGTATGCATCAGGTCAATACCCTCCAGCACCCCGACCGGCCGTGCCGTGACGAAGTTGCCGCTGGCAACGCGTATGGAGGCATTCGCCATGGGTGAGTTAGGCAGACCCATCGATAGCAATGCCTCGATCTCAACGCGTACCCGCCCCACCGACTCCTTCACGCATTGGAGTGTATCGGTATCCGTCACGCGCATTCCATTGACATAGGAGGTTTGTAGTTTACGTTCCTGCAGCCGCGCCTCAATCTGTGGGCGCGCACCATGCACCAGAACCAGCCTTACTCCTAGGCTCGATAGCAGGTTAAGGTCGTGAACCAGTCCCACGAACTTCCCATCTGCAACCACCTCACCACCGAAAGCAACGACAAAGGTCTTACCTCTGAAGCCATTAACATAGGGGGCCACCGATCGGAACCAGTCGACAAAATTAGTATTGATCTTCACTTTCTAAGTTGACGCATTTTAAATACCCACCAAATCGTTAGGCGATGGCCATAGTTTACAAGTCAACACCCAAAACTCAAAACCAAGAGACCTAGGGACAGGCCGGATGTGAGTATATTGACCCTATAACTGAGTCCCATCAATAATCACCCCACAGAGCCTGCATCGCTGAAACTGCAGCCAGCGCCGCCGTCTCAGTACGAAGTATGCGCTCACCCAGTCTTAATGGTACAAGCCCAGCAACCAGAGCGGCTGCCTCTTCCTCTGGCGAAAATCCTCCTTCCGGCCCAACCACCACAGTCAGCAAGGTGCATTGAGTTGCTTCCGGGAAATCCCGCAGCCTCTTCTTTGAGGTAGGGAGAAGCATAAAACACGGGTTATGAACTGACCCACTTGGTGAATTCTTCTGCTTGTCCACCTGATAACTCAGCCAATCAGATAATGACAATACCGGTAGCAATTGCGGCAAATGATTCCTGCCACACTGTTCGCATGCAGAGATCACGACCTGCTGCCAGTGCTGTAACCGTTTATCCGCTCTCTCACCAGAGAGTCTGACGAGACTTCGAGTTGTACTAATCGGTTGAATACGGTTTACACCCATCTCAACCGCTTTCTGTATGATCCAGTCCATCTTCTCGTTAGCGCATACCGCCTGTACCAACGTGATATCGAGCGGCGACTCACACTCGGTTGCAAGATGCTCCTCCACCGTGA
>CAJBQQ010000203.1 GCA_903957805.1 uncultured Pseudomonadota bacterium
GAGGATGGTCCGAAGTGATACCGGTTCATCTGGGGTGATGTTCACGCTTGATACAGAGTCCGGTTTTGATCGGGTGGTCTTCATCACATCCTCATATGGCCTGGGTGAGACCGTGGTCAAGGGTGCTGTGAATCCGGATGAGTTCTACGTATACAAGACGGCTTTGCAGCAGGGTAGGCCTGCAATATTAAGGCGTAGTCTCGGTTCTAAGCTCATCAAGATGCAACTCTCCACCGGTAATGAGGTTGATCAGTCAGTGACCACGGTTGAGGTGGATGAGTTCGACCGATTGCGTTTCTCGGTTAATGATCAAGAGGTGGAAGAGCTCGCCCGGTATGCCCTTGCAATTGAGCGGCATTATCAACAGCCGATGGATATCGAGTGGGGCAGAGATGGGGTCGATGGCAAGATATATGTTTTGCAAGCACGACCTGAAACAGTTCAGGCCCATGCCGCGTTGGAGGTACTGCATCGTTATCGACTGAAGAGTCGATCGGAAGTTCTGACGGTTGGGCGTGCCATCGGTCAGAAGATCGGTTCCGGACCGGTTCGTCTGGTCCTCAACGCGAGTGAGATGTCACAGGTTCAGGAGGGCGATGTGTTGGTGACCGACATGACCGACCCTGACTGGGAGCCGGTGATGAAGAGATCTTCTGCAATTGTCACCAACCGGGGTGGGAGGACTTGCCATGCTGCCATTGTTGCCCGCGAACTGGGTATCCCGGCAGTGGTCGGGTGTGGTGATGCGACTACTGTACTGTCTGATGGGCAGATGGTCACCGTGTCCTGCTCTGAGGGGGATGCCGGTAATGTGTATCGCGGACTGCTAGAGGTCGAAGTGACGGATCTTGTCTTAGAAGGTTTGCACAAGCCACCGGTAAAGATTGCTTTGAATGTTGGTAATCCAGATTTAGCATTCTCTTTTCAGAGACTGCCAAATGACGGTGTGGGTCTCGCACGCCTAGAATTCATTATCGCCCGTATGATTGGAATCCACCCAAGGGCGGTTCTTGATTACCCCAATCTTTCATCAGACTTGAAGAGCAGAATCGAGAAACAGAGTTCAGGGTACCTGAGTCCGGTGGATTTTTATGTTGAAAAACTTACCGAGGGGGTTGCCACATTGGGGGCTGCATTCTTCCCAAAACCGGTAATTGTTCGTCTGTCAGATTTCAAATCCAATGAGTACTCGAGTCTCATTGGCGGGGAAGGATATGAGCCTAAGGAAGAGAATCCGATGCTCGGTTTCCGTGGCGCTTCGCGCTACCTTTCAGATCATTTCCGTGACTGTTTTGAGCTGGAATGCCGAGCACTTAAAAAAGCTCGAGATGAGATGGGTCTGGCCAATATAGAGGTCATGATTCCATTTGTGAGGACCGTGGCAGAAGCCAAAGGGGTGGTGGAGTTGCTGGCAGCCAATGGGTTACGACGGGGAGAGAATGGACTGCGAGTAATCATGATGTGTGAAATCCCGTCCAATGCCTTGCTGGCAGATCAATTCCTAGAGTACTTTGATGGATTCTCCATCGGTTCGAATGATCTGACCCAACTGACTCTTGGAATAGATCGTGATTCCAACCTGGTCGCATCATCCTTCGATGAGCGTGATCCCGCAGTAAAAGCATTACTCCATCTGGCGGTCCAGGCATGTCATAGGGAGGGTAAATATATCGGTATCTGCGGTCAGGGGCCGTCGGACCATCCCGATCTTGCGAAGTGGTTGATTGGGGAGGGGATTGATACCCTCTCACTCAACCCGGATAGTGTGATCGATACTTGGTTGTATCTGACGAATCAGTCAGAGAGAGCGGTTTGACCTGCTCATGGGGGGCTTTCGAGTATTGAGTCATACTTTTGTGCTACGATCCTAGGAGTCATATCTTGATTTAGAATTTCAATTTCAAGCTGCAGTCGTTGATTGTTGAGATTTTGAGCGAGACTGCAGCCAGGTAGGATGTCAGCCAGTTAGGTGTTTCAATCGTCCCCACTCGATCCGGTTTGCAGAGATGAGAATACGGCACATGAACACCCCCCACCATTTTTCTGTAATGCGCACGCTGTTGTGCCTTGTGGCTGTGGCAATACTCTCCGGTTGCGTATCTCCGATGGCGCTTAACCGGGCGGTCATTACCTATGACGAGGCAGTCACCGATGCCGGGTCTCAACAGCTACTCATTAATATCGTCCGAGCTGCTCGTAATCAGCCCATCCATTTCACAGCTGTCTCGAGTATCGCAGCAACCTTCAACTTTCATTTAAATGCGGGCGCAAGTCCGGCCCCTGGGGGTCTGGCCGGCGCGGTCATGATGCCGGTATTCGGAGGAAGTATCTCTGAAAATCCCACCATCAGTATCGTCCCGATCGAGGGCGAGGAATTCACCAAGAGGCTCTTGACGCCATTCCCACAAAGTAAGCTAACACTGCTACTTCGTCAGAGATACGATATCGATCTCTTGTTGAGGATGATGGCTCAGGAGGTGCGCCTTCAGCAATCCTCTCAGTGGGTCACTTACCGTAACAGTCCTCCGGACAGGCCGGGTTATGAGATGTACCGACGGGTGGTGTTACACCTATCATCCATTCAGGATAAGAGCCAACTCTACGCTGAACCACTGCCTTTGGCCCGCACCTGGACCATCCCCGCCAGTTCGGTTGCAGCGGAAGGATTCCAGGCATTACAGAAAGAGTTTGATGTAGCCTATAACAGGCGAGACAATACATACACTCTCCGAAAACAGGTATCCGGACCGGTCATCATCACTAACTATGACCCCAGCACCCTCTCCTCTGAAGAACGGACCCAGTTGAATGACCGCGCAGCGGATTGGAGTGCCAGTGATCTTGCATTCGATATCCGGGCCGGGTATCCAGGTGGAGAGTGGCCCATGAGTGGAGCCTTTCGGCTCAGGAGCTTCCACTCGATTCTGAGTTTCCTTGGGAAAACGCTCGGCGATGAGCCGGGCTATCATGTTGAAAAAGATCCACGAACATTAATCTCTTCTAATCATGAAAACCCTGAAGTCACGATCGGACTGACCGTGTCGGACTCACCCATCCCAAAGGCAGATCTCACGATACGTGCCAATGGAAGGTACTACGCGGTCGATACGACGGGGCCGCTCGCCCGTTGGAACCGAGAGGCATTCCAGTTGCTGCATCTCTTATTTCAAATGACGATCACTGAAATGCCGCGCAATATTGCACCAGGTATTACCATCGCGAAGTAGTCGACCTCATCTTAGGCGTCTTGAGATCTGTCGTGAAGGATATTCCTGTCAAATCAGGTCTGACTCGGTGATCGGTATGACCATCTTTCATTGGCTAATATATTTGAATTCGGAATCGTCCTTGTATAACCCCACCACATTAAAAAATGTCGATATCAATCCTAACCCCCTCTGAACTGCGTTTTACCATTGATCCTGATTCGCTTGGATTTACCGATACAGCGGAATTATTAAAGCATCCTCTTCCATGGATCGGTCAGGAGCGTGCGGA
>CAJBQQ010000204.1 GCA_903957805.1 uncultured Pseudomonadota bacterium
CTCTTCACCGATCTTTCTGTCTTTGACAATGTGGCATTTCAGATGAGAGAGCATACTGACTTGCCGGAAGCGGTGATTCGTGATTTGGTACTTATGAAGTTGCATGCTGTTGGTCTGCGTGGCGCACATAAACTAATGCCTGCAGAACTCTCCGGAGGGATGGCGAGAAGGGTAGCATTAGCCAGGTCAGTTGCACTTGACCCACTACTCATCATGTATGATGAGCCATTTACAGGGCTTGACCCGATCTCATTGAGCGTGATTGGGAATTTGATTCGTCGACTGACAGATGCCTTGGGCATGACTTCAATCGTTGTAACTCATGACGTGCAGGAGTCTCTGAAAATAGTCGACTATGTCTACTTCATATCAGAGGGCGTGATAGCGGCGCATGGAACTCCGACAGAGGTCCGGGGATCGATTGCACCCTTCGTTCACCAGTTTGTACATGGAGAAGAGGATGGTCCGGTACCCTTCCATTATCCCGCAAGTTCATATGCAAGTGACCTGAGGATGAGGGGGGAAATTGCCTAGGAGAATTGTTCTCGGCATCCAGGGTGTCGGTCATCGGGTGATAGAGAGTGTCTGGCGATTGGGGCGTGCCAGCCGTTTTTTTATGTTGATGTTGATGAAGTCGGGTACCAGCATGAGACGGTTTCGTCTCATCATAAGGGAGATCTACTTTACAGGGGTTTTATCCCTGATCATCATCGTGGTGTCCGGCCTATTTGTGGGGATGGTGCTGGGCCTACAGGGGTATGAGACCCTGCAAAAATATGGGTCCGAGTCTGCAGTGGGGACGCTGGTTGCTCTCTCTTTAGTAAGGGAACTGGGCCCAGTGGTGGCAGCGCTGCTGTTTGCAAGTCGGGCCGGCTCTGCAATTACGGCAGAGATTGGCCTAATGAAGGCAACCGAGCAATTGGCCGCAATGGAGATGATGGCGGTGGACCCGATCGCGCGCGTGGTTGCACCCCGATTCTGGGCGGGGGTAATCTCGATGCCATTTCTGGCGGCGATGTTTTCATCGGTCGGTGTGTTTGGTGGTTACTTGGTAACGGTGGTATTGATCGGTGTGGATGAAGGATCTTTCTGGTCACAGATGCAGAGCGCTGTTGACTTTCGATATGACATTGTCAATGGCATCATCAAGACTTGTGTGTTTGGGGTGGCGGTGACGGCAATCGCAGTATTCGAAGGTTATGATGCACCTCCGACAGCGGAGGGAGTATCCGGCGCAACCACGCGAACGGTGGTGACGTCATCCTTAGCGATTCTTGGGCTGGATTTTGTTTTGACCGCATTCATGTTTAGAGGGATGAGCTGATGCAGCGGACAACAATGGATTTATGGGTGGGACTATTTGTTGCGGCCGGGATTGGGGCGTTGTTGGTGCTCGCGCTGAAAGTAGGAAATATGGGCACTTATAGTGCCGCACAGAGCTATACACTGATGGGAAGTTTTGAGAATATTGGGGGCTTAAAACCTCGAGCACCAGTGAAGAGTGCCGGGGTTGTGGTAGGTCGGGTGCTGGATATTCAGTTTAACCCTGAAACGTTTGATGCAGTAGTCACGATGAGTATCGATACTCGTTACCAGTTCCCTAAGGATACATTTGCTAGTATTTTGACATCCGGACTGTTGGGTGAGCAGTATATTGGCCTTGCAGCGGGTGGTGATGAGGTGATGTTGAAAAGTGGCGATAAAATCATGAAGACCAACTCCGCGATGGTGTTGGAGGAGATGATCGGACGATTCTTGTTCAACAAGGCGTCAGAGAATAAAGATGGGAATAATTAATACGGGCTCAAGCGTATAACGCGTGGCCAGGGTTTGTGGTGCGGTTACTTGAACTAAGTGAGGGGAGAATGAAAAAGATAAATCTAGGTATTTCTATACTTGTGACGGCATGGTTACTGGCGTCCCCAGTGTCGGCGGCTGATATTCCGCCTGATACATTGATCGACACTACCGCTCAGGAGGTGCTCGCCATAATCAGGCAAGATAAAGATATACGGGCAGGAAATACCGGAAAAATTCTTAATCTGGTGGAGGCAAAAGTGTTGCCACACTTCAACTTCACACGGATGACCCGCTTATCGATGGGGAAAAACTGGAACATAGCCACCCCTGAGCAGCAGCAAGAACTGGTGAAGGAGTTCCGCACACTGCTAGTTCGAACCTATTCCAATGCGTTGGCCGGTTATCGCGATCACCAAATTAAGGTAGAGCCAACGAAAGTCAAGCCGGGCGATACTGATGTCACGGTTAAGACTCAGGTGATAGAGGAGCATGGTCAGGTCCCCGTGCCGATTGATTACAGTATGGAGAGTTCTGCTGATGGCTGGAAGGTATACGATGTAACGGTGGCCGGAGTCAGTCTGGTGACTAATTATCGTGGCTCATTCAATACTCAGATCCGAGACGGGGGGGTTGCAAAGTTACTTAAGACCTTGCAGGATAAGAATAGGGGTTTAGAGGCAAGAGATAAAGAGAACAAGGCAGCTACAAAGTAATCATCTGTGATGAAAGACATGATCTTGCGTGATGGAAATCGGCTAATCGTTAGTGGTGCCGTCACCATCGAAAATGTTGTCAAATTGACCGAACTGGGGTCGGCCATGCTGAACCGAGAGGACTGGGTGATTGACATGCAGC
>CAJBQQ010000205.1 GCA_903957805.1 uncultured Pseudomonadota bacterium
CCCATCACTCGATTTACGATGGAGGGTGGCGGCGGTCGGGGTGGTTGCATTCAGTCTGATGCTCAGACTGATCTATCTCGGACAGGCGCAATTGATTCCGGATGAGGCCTATTACTGGAATTATGCCCAGCATATGGAGCTTTCATTCCTAGACCATCCGCCGATGGTTGCATGGTTAATCTGGCTCGGCACTACAGCTCTGGGTAATAACGAGTTCGGGGTCCGGATCGGGGCATTCCTCTGCGGTCTGGTAACGATGGGTTATCTGTATGCATTGGCACGTAACCTGTATGACAAATCGACCGCGATGAGGGCGCTTCTGCTTCTGGCGGTGCTGCCAATAACCTTCGCATCCGGCATCTTGATGACACCGGATGCCCCCTTGATTGCTGCCTGGGCGGCCACTCTGTACTACATGGAGAGAGCACTAGTGGCAGGCCGTAGCTCTGCCTGGCTGGGGATGGGGGTCGCATTTGGGTTGGGCCTTCTGTCGAAGTACACGTTAGGCCTTCTGGGTATTGCAGCATTGTTGTTTGTGATACTGGACCCGACTGCACGTCGGTGGATGCGACGGCCTCACCCCTATCTTGCCGCTGTATTAGCACTGTTACTATTCTCGCCGGTCATCATCTGGAATAGCGATCATGAGTGGGGATCCTTCTTGTTCCAGTCTCAACGGGCTCAGGGGATCGGGAATCAGTTCTCGATTCACTATCTGATCCTTCATATGATGATACTGTTAACCCCGGTGGGGTTGTTCGCAGCGGTATTGGCACTGATACCGAATGGAGATCGTGACCAGAATCCGGATGCCTGCCGTCGTCATTTATTCATAAGGACATTCACGGCCGTACCACTAGCGGTATTCGTTGGGCTCAGCCTATTCGGCTCACCAAAATTTCATTGGACCGGCCCGGTCTGGCTGATGATACTACCGACGATGGCATGGATGATCGGTCAGATTGGAGATCATCGGAATGTCGTTCGCAGGTTACGTGCAATCTGGCGACCGACCATCATCGTGACGATGTTTCTCTATGCATTTGCTTTGCACTACGCGGTCCTCGGGGTGCCGGGTGCTCCGTACCCTAGCTTTACTAAGCATTACTTCTGGCGTGAGGCGACGAGTGAGATCGAGCAGGTTGTACAGGAGGTCCGGGAGAGTACAGGTCAGGAACCGATCATTATCGGGATGAGCAGGTGGTCGGTCGCGAGCGCACTCTCGTTCTACAATCGTAGTGAGAACAGAATGGAGATTTACTCGCGTAACTTATTCGGGGATGAGAGCTCGATGTATGACCTCTGGGCCCCGGCACCGGGGCCAACCACCCGTCCGGTCATTCTAGTGGGTATGAGCTACAAGCATCTCGAGCGTAGCCGGGCGGGTAGAGATCTGGACCCGATGCTAGATCACCCCGGTCCGATTCAGTATCGTGAAGTCATAAGGGATCAGAAGACGATCAGGAGGATCTACTACCGGATTGCAGAGGGATATCTGGGCGACTAGTCATCCTTCCTAATTCCAATACCAAAAGGTACTGTAGAATGTCACACCTATCGAACGAAGTGCTACCCGAATGAGTGGACTTGATGGTTTGGGATGGCGGTACGGGTTTAACAAGACTGAGTGACTTCAGAATGGTCATTTAAATTACATTAGCCTCTTTAAAAATGGTTAAAACTCCTTCGCGATTAATTCAACACGCGCTCTAATATCCGGCGGATCGCTGAGCGTTCCGCCAAAATCCAATAAAAATTTATATGCGACAACCTCTTTCGCAAAGAATGCCATCCCTTGATGGCGGTGACACCGCGGCCAAGCGGGAAGAGATACGGGTCTATTTCCATGCCACGTTCGATCGGTATGAGAGCCTCTTTAAAACACTGAGGGGTGATGAGTCCTACTATAAGAAGCCGATCTCGCTCCGTCACCCACTGATCTTCTACCTCGGACATACGGCCACCTTCTTCACCAATAAGCTGCTCCTCGCAGGACTGATCAAGGAACGGATCAACCCCAGATTGGAGTCGATGTTCGCGGTCGGGGTGGATGAGATGAGCTGGGACGACTTAAATACCGTTCACTATGAATGGCCATCGGTCGAAGAGGTTCAGAGCTATCGGAATAGTGTACGCGAGACCGTAGACCGTCTGATCAGAGAGACTCCACTCACACTTCCGATCGGTTGGGATAATCCCTGGTGGACCATCGTAATGGGGATCGAGCATGAGCTCATCCATCTAGAGACTTCATCCGTTCTAATCCGTCAGCATGAGATTCAGTATACCCAGCCACACCCAGAGTGGGAGCCCTGCCGTAAGTCCGGAACTGCTCCTCAGAACCGTGTCATCAATGTGCCTGCGGGGATTGTGCAACTCGGTAAGAGTAAGAAGGACCCACTCTATGGATGGGATAACGAGTATGGCCGACATGTCTCGGAGGTTCCAACCTTCGAAGCGAGTTGCTATCTGGTTAGTAACCAGGAGTTCTTGCCGTTCGTCTTAGAGGGCGGATATACCGTTGAGAGTTATTGGGAGGAGGAGGGGCGTTCCTGGCTCGGTCATGTTCATGCAAGTCACCCCACCTTTTGGATTAAGAAGGGCCCAGATTGGAGCTTAAGATTAATGACCGAAGAGGTCCCCATGCAGTGGGACTGGCCGGTTGAGGTGAACTACCACGAGGCAAAGGCATTCTGTAACTGGAAAGCAGCCTCATCCGGACAGCCGGTCAGGCTACCGACGGAGGATGAGTGGTACCGTTTATACGAGGTAGCGGGGCTGTCCGAGGTTCCTCGTAGTGCCCCCGCATCAGCGAATATCCATCTCGATCATTTTGCTTCAAGCTGCCCC
>CAJBQQ010000206.1 GCA_903957805.1 uncultured Pseudomonadota bacterium
AGTTACAGCGTGGTTATTTCTGAGCAGCAGGTGCAGTCCGTACTTAGTGAGATCACCGATCTCAGCACCGGTAAGGATTATGTAAAGAGCAAGGAGGCGCGAAATATCAGGATAGATGGCTGCAATGTTGCGCTTGATATTGTGTTGGGTTATCCGGCTAAGAGTGTAATCCAGAGCATCCAAAAACAGGTGACCGATAAGCTTGCAACCATCCCTGGCATTGGGTCTGTGAATGTAGATGTCTCTAGCAAGATTGTCTCTCACAGCGTGCAACGTGGGGTGAAGCTTATTCCGGGAGTTAAGAATATTATCGCAGTGGCCTCCGGCAAGGGGGGTGTTGGAAAGTCCGCCACTGCGGTGAATCTGGCCTTGGCGCTCGCCGCGGAGGGAGCCTCTGTCGGTATCCTAGATGCTGACATCTATGGGCCCTCGCAACCGCAGATGCTGGGCATTACAGGCCGTCCTGAGTCGCTTGATGGCAAGAATTTAGAGCCGATGATGGCGCATGGCATCCAGGCGATGTCAATCGGACTCCTGGTCGATACCGATTCACCCATGGTGTGGCGCGGGCCGATGGTGACTCAGGCATTACAACAGTTGCTCAACGAGACCCGCTGGCATGATGTGGACTATCTCATCATCGATATGCCTCCAGGGACCGGTGATATTCAGCTGACGCTGGCGCAGAAGGTGCCGGTTACGGGTGCCGTCATTGTCACCACCCCCCAAGACATTGCACTGCTAGACGCGCGCAAAGGTCTTAAGATGTTCGAAAAAGTGGGTATTCCGATCATCGGTATCGTTGAGAATATGAGTACTCATATCTGCTCCAGTTGCGGCCATGAGGAGCATATTTTTGGTGCGGGCGGTGGTGATAAGATGTGCAAGGATTACAGCACAGAGTTACTGGGGTCGTTGCCGCTCGATATCAGGATCCGAGAGCAAACAGATGCCGGCAGGCCCACCGTGGTGGCGGACCCAGATGGACAGGTGGCAGAGATTTATCGCAGTATCGCCCGCCGTATCGCGGTAAAGGTTGACGAATTGTCTCAGGACTACTCAGAATTATTCGCCAAGATCGTGATTGAGGATAATTGATCAGGCAGATGAGTAACCACAATTAGAGAGTCTGCAGGGATGGGTCATATCCCATCTATTTATACTTCAACTTTATTACCCTTTAAGAGATGACCATAAAATCTGACAAGTGGATCCGGCGCATGGCGATGGATCACGGCATGATAGAACCCTTTGAGCCGAATCAGGTTAAGGAGGCTAACGGTCACAAGATTGTCTCCTATGGGACATCAAGCTATGGGTACGATATCCGCTGCTCAGACGAGTTCAAGCTATTTACTAATATCAACTCGACCATCGTCGACCCCAAGAATTTTGATGCTAACTCATTCGTAGATGTAAAAAACGATGTCTGCATCATCCCGCCTAATTCCTTTGCACTGGCTCGGACCATTGAATACTTTCGTATCCCTCGTAATGTCCTGACTATCTGTCTGGGTAAGTCTACCTATGCCCGGTGCGGTATTATCGTCAATGTCACTCCATTCGAACCGGAGTGGGAGGGATTCGTGACACTGGAATTCTCTAACACGACTCCGCTCCCTGCCAAAATTTATGCGAATGAGGGTGTGGCCCAGGTGATCTTTTTCGAGTCTGACGAAGTATGTGAGATCTCTTATAAAGACCGTGGTGGAAAATACCAGGGTCAGCATGGCGTGACCCTTCCAAAGATCTGACAGGCTCAGCACTCCTTGTCCGACTGTTGTGTATTTTCCGAAAACCGACGACCAT
>CAJBQQ010000207.1 GCA_903957805.1 uncultured Pseudomonadota bacterium
AGCATCTGTTACCCCAAAGGCGGAGGCCTCCCGGGCTCTGACCTCGGGCTGTTGCTCGGCGAGTTCTTCAATATCCTGAGCTCGTATATTACGCCCGTTGACAATGATGACATCTATACGGCGACCCGTAACAAAAAGATCACCTTCAAATAGAAAACCAAGATCACCCGTATCCAGCCAAGGGCCAGGTTGAAGTGTTCTCTGAGTGTCTTCTGGATTATTGAAATAGCCCGCCATGATGCTGCTGCCACTCACCAGTACACTGCCCAACTTTAAATCAGATAATTCTTGACCTTCATCATCAATAACCTTGACCGTATGTCCTGGTATGGCGCGTCCACAATTCACAAATTCATTAAACTTTCTGCCCTCTGCCTGGAGCCGAACAGCCATCTTCCTTTCCACCAGCATTGCTGCATCAATCTGCAGGCTCTTAAATCCTTCTCCAATTTTTGAAAAAGTAACCGCAAGGGTCGACTCTGCCAGGCCGTAGCAGGGAAGGAAGGCGCTCGCGTTAAATCCTGCTGGCGCAAACTTCTCCGCAAAGTTTCTGAGGGTCTCTGGGCGTATCATTTCCGCACCAACCCCCGCCGCACGCCAGCAACTAAGATCGAGATCTTCCAAGTCAGACTCACGAACTCGCAGTGTGCAGAGCTTGAGGCCAAATGGTTGACTGAATGCGACCGTAGAACGATTGCGACTGATGAGCTTTAGCCATTGTAATGGCCTAACCGCAAAGTCCCGCGTAGCCAAATAGTCGACCGAGACCTGTGAAGCCATCGGGGCCATCATCATTCCTACCAAGCCCATATCATGGTAAAAAGGCAACCAGGATGCGCACCGGTCATTCGGCCGTATCTCTAGCCCACTACGAACAATCCCTTGCAGATTGCTCATCAAGGCTCTTTCTGTGATGATCACCCCGCGCGGAGCACGGGTGCTACCTGAGGTAAACTGAAGGTATGCGATATCATCCGGGTGATTTGGCTTCGGCGTCACATCCAGAGCTGGCAGCTCTCCTAGCTCACCCGGAGTTCCAATCCATTGCAGTCCTTGTACTCCCTCTGAAGCCTCTCTAAGGAAGTTAATATAATCTACACTTGACAAGGCAACGCTTGCTTTACTGCCGTGAAGTATTCCACGAATCTGCTGGACATACACCGCATGGCTACCAAGATTGACCGGGATTGGCATCGCGAAAGGAACTAGCCCAGCATAACGGCAGGCGAAGAATAGCTCAACAAACTCTGGCGTTGTATCAGCGATGAGGGCTACGCGTTCACCACGAGCCAGTCCAAGTCCTGACAGGCGTTGAGCTGCGACTAGCGCATTCTGCCTTAGTGCCTGGTAGGGAAGAACTGAACGCAGCCCCCCCTTGGCATTATAAAAATTAAATCCCTTAGACCCACTGGCAGCGTACTCCAATGCTTCTGTTAGGGTGTCAAAGTCCGCCAGGCGTAGGGCTTGCAGCTCGCATATCGTCGGCGTCGGAGAGGCAGTTAACGTAGACTCGATTGATAATTGAGAACCAAACGCTTGCGTTAACGGAGCGTTCAACTGAGTTATTGTTGAACTCAAAGTCTTACCCTCTAAATTAGCGATGCTTGTCATATTTCTTATACAGAATTCTTGTTTGATACTGCCTTATGATTTGAGATCGACTCGTTACCCGAAGGTTTGCAGATAACAGCCAGGACCTTCAATCATAAATAAATGAATAAACTTAACCGGTTGCGCAGGGCATCTTAAAGTAAATTCCACCGTCAAGACGTCGCGCCATCCCCTTCCTGCCATCAAGGCTCCACACTAACCGCACCCATATTCCATACAACACATTGATAACAAATGTATATATAAACGAGAGCTTAGGTAAGACATGGCCGTGCAGATCTCACACGAAGACAGGAAGCGATTTTGGAGGAAAACTGTTGCAATATAAAGGCTTTTCGCAGCTTTAAAGAGGCGTGTGTTGCTTTTATGCAACAAAATCTGGAGAGTAACCCTGCTCTCCTTAATAAAGATTAGCCATATCGACCAACTAGGCTAGCTGACACACTTTGATCCGATTAATTCTCGTTTGAAATCGAGCTATTAGCGACTTTCTTCCTCACATATTCCCTCGGGACTCCCAAAATGTCAGCCGCCTCAAACTGTCGCCCACAACTCAGCCTCGTCGTAATCACCAAAGACTCTGACATCAGCCCCGATAAAGAGATTTGACACCCAGACGCTCCAGGCTTGCCATTTGTTATTGACGACCACCGCCACTCGGTTAAATTCACTGCCATGTTCACGCGCAAACTTGATCTCCTCCCACGCAACGTCGAAGGTGTAACTCACCATATCACGCCAGTCGAATAGAAGATTGGCCCTGCCATCAAAATGAGACTTGTAAAGCACCTCCTCCTCG
>CAJBQQ010000208.1 GCA_903957805.1 uncultured Pseudomonadota bacterium
GGTACGTTATGTTGTAGTAGCTGTGTAAATGGTGAGTTGTCGAGCAGGGAGACCGCGCTGTACTTGCCTAACCCTCCAAAGAGTAATGAGGCTAGCCAGCGTGCGCTGTTGCCAAGCACGCCTATAGCGTCGGAGCGGTATACTTGGTTAACATGGGCGTTCTCCCACACCGACACCAGTCCAGCCACCCCTTCATGAAAGCTCCTGGCTGACCCAGCCAGACTGGCGGCATTGATGGCGCCGGCAGAGGTGCCACAGATAACAGGAAATGGATTGCGTGAGCCCTGAGGCAGCATTGCGGCGATTGCCTGCAATACCCCAACCTGGTAAGCGGCGCGAGCACCTCCCCCAGTGAGAATTAGACCAACTTTAGGACGCGTTGGCGGTGGGGGTAAGCTCATTCACTACCGGTCAACTCTGCCCTTACCTTATCTAGCGCGTCACGTAAGGTGTCTTCAGGCAGGTCATTCAGACAGTTGGATAACATCTCCGCAGCTTCATACGCATCCTCTGGTAGAGTGCCACTGTCGAGATTGGCGATAAACACCGCTGCCGCACCAGTAGCCTTGAGAAGGCTCTGACGCTCTTTCATTAGTATTTCAATTTCTGCGCGTAACATTGATACTTCCTGCTCTTGCAGTAAGTGGGGCATGAGCTCGTCCTCGTTATACTAATGTATAGTATGCAATATACCAGAATCGAAGTGAACGCAAATTAAGAACGTAGCCTGTTGACCCCCATTGATTAGCCATGACCAGCGACATTCGTCCCGATCTATTCCCAGCAATTGAGCCTTATGCCAGTGGTCTATTAGCACTGGATGATCTGCACACGATGTATTGGGAGCAGTCTGGCAATGCTGATGGCGTGCCGGTATTATTTCTTCATGGAGGGCCCGGTGCCGGGTCTTCACCTGCCCACCGTCAGTTTTATGATCCGACTTATTACCGGATCGTGATATTTGATCAGCGCGGTGCGGGCCGTTCGACTCCACTGGGAGAGACGCGTGATAACACTACACCACACCTCATTAGGGATATCGAGACCTTGCGGCAGCATCTCGGCATTGAAGAGTGGTTGGTATTTGGTGGTTCGTGGGGTAGTACGTTAGCGCTGGCCTATGGCGAAGCTCACCCAGAACGCTGTCTGGGATTTATTTTGCGTGGAATTTTTCTTTGCCGAGAAAGTGAAATTGATTGGTTCCTCTACGGTCTGAAAAATCTGTTTCCAGAAGAGTGGCATACCTTTGTGGCATCGCTATTGCCGTCAGAACGTAGTGACATTTTAGCTGCGTATCATCACCGCCTGATGGATCAAGATCCGGCAGTTCATATGCCGGCCGCCCGAGCGTGGAGTGTTTACGAGGGGTCATGCTCGACACTGTTACCTAGCGCGGAAACTGTTGGGTATTTTTCCGGGGATACCGTTGCTCTGGGGCTTGCTCGGATGGAGGCGCATTACTTCAGTCACGACATATTTCTACCCAAAAATTCACTACTGGATAATGTCGACAAGATCCGGCTAATCCCGGCCATCATTGTGCAGGGGCGTTACGATGCAGTTTGCCCCATCATTAGTGCCGATGATTTGCATCATGCATGGCCACAAGCGAGTTATGTGGTCGTTAATGATGCGGGTCATTCAGTGTGGGAACCGGGAATTCGAGCAGAGTTGGTGAGAGCAACGGAGAGATTTAAAACGGGGCGACTGTGACCCTGTCCTACTTATTTCTTACCATGTCTTCCGGCCTTACCCACAGATCAAACTGCTCTTCTGTGACATAGCCTGTTGCGAGCGCCGCCTCTCTCAGTGTGCTTCCTTCGCGGTAGGCCTTCTTAGCAATCTCAGTTGCCCGGTCATAACCAATATGGGGATTGAGTGCGGTCGCCAACATCAGCGAGTTGCGCATTAGGTTATCAATGCGCCCGGCGTCAGCGGTTATCCCCGCCGCGCAGTTGGCATTAAAACTATTTGCACCATCTGAGAGTAGGCGCAAGCTTTGTAGGAAGTTGTGGATGATGAGTGGTTTCATCACATTAAGCTCAAAATTTCCCATTGCCCCGCCCATATTGATCGCTACATCGTTGCCCATCACCTGGCAGCAAAGCATCACCATCGCTTCAGACTGAGTTGGGTTAACCTTGCCCGGCATAATGGAACTGCCGGGCTCGTTTTCCGGAATTTTCAGTTCACCGATGCCGCAGCGGGGGCCAGAGGCTAGCCATCGGATGTCATTAGCAATTTTCATCAAAGACGTTGCTAGCGTTTTCAGTGCGCCATGCGCATGAACTAGGGCATCATTTGCAGCTAACGCTTCGAATTTATTGGGTGCGGTGACGAATGGTAGCCCCGTCAGCCTCGCCAGCTCTGCAGCTATGCGTGTAGCGAATTCTGGATGGGTATTTAGGCCCGTACCCACAGCCGTCCCCCCCAAAGCGAGCTCGCAAAGATGGGGGAGTGATGCATCAATATGATCTAGACCGTGATCTAGTTGTGAGACATAACCTGAGAACTCCTGACCCAAGGTCATTGGCGTTGCATCCTGCAAGTGGGTGCGACCGATCTTGATGATGCCGGAAAAATGTTCAGCTTTGGCGGCAAGAGTTTGACGTAATTCACGAAGAGCAGGCTTTAATTGGCGATGGATGGCGTCAACCGCCGCCAC
>CAJBQQ010000209.1 GCA_903957805.1 uncultured Pseudomonadota bacterium
CGCCTGCCCTAATGGGGTATTGAGTTCTGATGCGATACGAGTCGCGACCGTACGTGCAGCGATTCGTCTTGGTTGGGTATGCCCGATCATCCCCTTCACACCACGCTTCAAATCCAGGCAGATCTTCGGGAGTTGGGTCGTCTTGCCAGACCCCGTCTCTCCACACACGATCACCACCTGATTGGCTTCAATCGCGCGTGCGATCTCCGCTCGGCGTGCGACCACCGGTAGATCCTCTGCATAACTTGGTTTGGGTAGGTTCGCGAGACGACGAGCAATATCGGTGGGTGAGTACTTTTTCATTGATACATTGATTTGTGCGGGGGCTTCATTTTACCGTGACAGAACTTCTATCGGCTTGACTATCTCGTTCATTAAAGGTGATCAGCATGACGGAATCACTCTTCATGGACGCTATTAGGCTCAAATCCTGTATCATGAGCGCTTCAAAATTATGTCCTATCCTCCATGAAAATTACCTTCCTGGATTTCGAACAGCCCATCTCCGAGATCGAGACCAAGATCGAGGAGTTGCGATTCGCCCAGGATGACTCTGCTCTGGATATTTCGGCAGAGATCACACGCCTTCAAAAGAAGAGCCTATCCTTAACCAATGGGATATATGCGAAGCTCACCCCATGGCAGATTTCACAGGTCGCACGTCACCCCCAAAGGCCCTACACACTCGACTACGCCCAGCATCTATTTACCGATTTTGAGGAGCTCCACGGGGACCGTAATTTCGCCGATGATCCTGCCATCGTGGGGGGTCTCGCTCGTTTCGATGGTCAGACGGTGATGATCATCGGTCACCAGAAGGGTCGCGATACCAAGGATAAGATTTACCGTAATTTCGGCATGCCAAAGCCTGAGGGCTATCGCAAGGCATTGAGATTGATGCGTCTAGCAGAAAAGTTTGAAGTTCCTCTTCTCACCTTCATAGACACCCCGGGCGCTTACCCCGGGATTGATGCCGAGGAGAGGGGTCAGTCCGAGGCCATCGGTCGCAACCTCTATGTACTGGCAGAGCTTAAAGTACCTGTCATCTGCACCATCATCGGGGAAGGTGGTTCCGGCGGTGCTCTGGCGGTCGCGGTGGGTGATATGGTTCAGATGCTGCAATATGCAACATACTCAGTCATCTCACCCGAGGGTTGTGCATCGATTCTATGGAAGAGCGCGGACAAGGCCCCTGACGCTGCTGAGATCATGGGGATTACAGCTCACCGACTGAAGACTATGGGATTAATCGACAAGATTATCAACGAGCCATCCGGCGGCTCTCACCGCAATTACCCGCTCATTATGCAGTCCGTAAAGAAGTCACTCCAGGAGTCTCTCAAGCAGTTGCAGGGCTACTCAACGGAGATACTGTTGCAAAAACGCTTCGAGCGGTTAATGGGATATGGCAAGTTCAAGGAAGTCAAAGTTAAGTAGCCTCCCCATTCGCGTAGAAGAAATACTGCGCGGACAAATCAAACCGGGGAATCACCTGATAGTGGCACTGAGCGGCGGGATGGACTCGGTCGTGCTGATCGATCTGTTGTCTAAGCTCTCTGCCAAGATGCAATTCACTCTCTCGGCTGTGCATATCGATCACGGCATTAGCGCCAATTCAAATGGTTGGGCCCAATTCAGTCGTAAGTTCTGCCGATCCCTCGGCATCCCATTAAAAACCACCAAACTCAAACTTAAAAGAGGCCCCGGGGTTAATCTGGAGTCGCTTGCACGGGATGCCCGTTATCAAGTATTCAGCAGTCTCAGGGCCGATTACGTGGTCCTTGCTCAACATCTAGACGACCAAGCCGAGACTCTTCTTCTGCAACTATTGCGTGGATCGGGGGCACGGGGTCTGAGTGCGATGCCGATGGTGAGGAGTCAACCTACGGGTATCGGAAACCATGCATTGCCTCCCTCCCCACGGATACTTCGGCCACTCCTGGAAATCCCTCAAAGCGAGATTGAGTCCTATGCAGAGGAGCACCAATTAAGCTGGGTTACCGATGAGAGCAATGCCGATACCTCTTTCGATCGGAATTTTTTGAGGCATGAAATTCTCCCGATACTGGGTGAACGGTTCCCTTCCTACCGTACGACATTTCTGCGCACCAGTCGCCACCTGTCAGAGGCTTCATCAATGATGGATGAGTTGGCTGAATCAGACAGTGAAAGATGTACGCTCTCAGGAAAGATCCAAGTCGAAGGGTTACGCACGTTAACTCTCCCACGAGCGAAGAACCTATTACGCTATACCTTGGGAGAGATGGGTGCGATCTTGCCCAGCACATTGAAACTGGATGAAATACTACGGCAATTACTCTCCTCCGGTCCCAGTACTAAACTCCATCTTACTTTTGGAATGACTGAGATTCGTTGTTTCAAGGGGGCTATCCATATCAGGCCACTGTCTGCTGTAGCTGACACCGAGTGGCAACTCTCATGGAATGGTGAAAAGAAACTGATCATCCCAGAACTGGGCGGCACCATCAGTTTTTCGCGGCGGAAGAGCACAGGGATCAGCTTATCTAAGCTAATGGCTGAAAAGTCAATCACCATCCGCCCGCGTCGAGGGGGCGAGCGACTTTGTCCAGACCGAAACCGACCAAGACGTAGTCTCAAGAATCTGTTGCAGGAGGCTTCACTCCCACCATGGGAGCGGTCAATCTTGCCACTTCTATTCGGTGGAAAGAGTCTGGTATGGGCACCCGGGATTGGTATCGACTGCGATTTTCAGGCGACTGCGGGTGAGATGGGATTGGTGGTACAGTGGGACCGAGAGTAACGTCCACGACCCCTTTACTTAATCAATTTCTGAATCCACCCCATGGCCAAATCAAAATCTACTTACTCCTGCAATGAATGCGGCGGACAGACCCTGAAGTGGCAGGGACAGTGCCCCCACTGCCAGGCATGGAATACTTTGATCGAGACCGTCTCAGAAAAGTCCACATCACGCTTCACACCGGTCTCTGAGACTAGCCATGTTCAGAGCTTAAGCATGGTCGATGATGGGGAGGAGGAGCGGTACTCGACCGGTGTGACCGAGTTTGACCGGGTTCTGGGTGGTGGATTGGTCCATGGAGGGGTGGTTCTACTCGGTGGTGACCCCGGTATCGGTAAGTCGACTCTACTCCTACAGACGTTGTGCCACATGTCCTCGACCCATAATGTGCTCTACGTCAGTGGCGAGGAGTCAGCCCGTCAGGTTGCACTTCGTGCTAAACGACTAGCACTCGATGCGAGTGCTGTTCATATGCTGGC
>CAJBQQ010000210.1 GCA_903957805.1 uncultured Pseudomonadota bacterium
CAAGACTGGTGCATATCCCGTCAGTTATGGTGGGGACACAGAATCCCAGCCTGGTACGACGAGAGTGGCAAGGTCTACGTTGCTCATAGCCTGGAAGAGGCTCAGAAGCAGGCTGGAGATTGCAAGCTCGTTCAAGACGAGGACGTACTCGATACCTGGTTCTCATCCGCCTTGTGGCCATTCTCAACACTCGGCTGGCCAGATGAGACACCCGAGATCAAGACCTTTCTGCCGACCTCGGTACTGGTCACGGGATTTGACATCATCTTCTTCTGGGTGGCGCGGATGGTGATGATGTCCCTCCACTTCACAGGCAAGGTGCCCTTCCGTGAGGTCTATGTGACCGGACTGATCCGAGACTCGGAAGGTCACAAGATGAGCAAGTCCAAGGGTAATGTACTCGATCCATTGGATCTCATCGACGGCATCTCTCTACCGGATCTCATTGCCAAGCGCACCACCGGTCTGATGAATCCCAAGCAGGCAGACTCGATTGAAAAAATCACCCGTAAGCATTTCCCAGAGGGGATCCCCGCATTCGGCACCGATGCGCTGAGATTTACGTTTTCCAGCCTTGCCTCTCATGGACGTGATATCAAGTTTGATATGCAACGGTGTGAGGGATACCGTAATTTTTGTAATAAATTATGGAATGCCACACGTTATGTACTAATGAATTGCGAGGGCAAGGATACAGCTCTGGATGCAGGCTCAGCAGATGAGATGCCCCTGGAATTTTCCGATGCCGATCGGTGGATCATCGGCCGGTTACAGCAGGCAGAGAGCGCTGTCGCTCAGGCATTCCATGATTATCGGTTCGATATCGCATCACGTGAAATTTATGAATTCGTTTGGGATGAATACTGCGACTGGTATGTAGAGCTTGCCAAGGTACAGCTGAATGGGGGTACAGAGGCCGTTCAACGGGGCACCCGTCATACCCTGGTGCGTGTACTGGAGGCAACACTCCGGCTTGCCCACCCGATCATTCCCTTCATTACTGAGGAGCTATGGCAGAAGATAGCTCCCCTGGCAAATGAGAAGGGTGCAAGCATCATGGTCAGACCCTACCCCAAACCGGATGCGTCTCGTATTAACGAGAGTGCCATCAACCGCATTAATGCACTGAAAGAAATGATTAATGCCTGTCGAACACTGAGGAGCGAGATGAGCCTGTCTCCAGCGGCAAGAGTCCCTCTCCTGGCAGCGGGTGACCATCAGACCCTGACCGACTTCTCACCCTACCTGATGTCATTGGCGAAGTTATCGGGTGTCGAGATCATGCAGGATAAACTGCCTGATGCAGATGCACCGGTCGCAATCGCAGGCGAGTTCAGATTGATGCTTAAGATCGAGGTGGATATCGCGACCGAGCGTGAGCGTCTCTCGAAGGAGATCTCTCGCATCCAGGGTGAGACAGACAAGGCAGAAATCAAACTATCCAATCCGAGCTTTGTAGAGCGCGCACCGGCCAAGGTGGTTCAGCAAGAAAAGGAGCGCCTGGCTAACTTCGTTGCGACGCTAGAAAAGCTGCAAGACCAGTTAAAAAAACTGGGTTAAAGAGCTTCCATCCCTTACTTGTAAGGTGCGACCGTCTCTGCCTTCAGTTGATAGCCCGCCTGCCCCATCTCGGTATCAATCTTACCTGCATGCATGACACCATTGACCCACATGGTGTCCATCGTTCTCATCCCTGATATCGGCTTCGATACCGTCACATGAATGATCTGGTTAGATGGGGGTGGCGGGGTATGAATGCACGCTCCAAAATACGGAACAAGTAAAAACTCGCTGACCTTATCTCCCACCCTCTCGAGAGGGATTACGAATCCAGGGATACGGATACGCGCACCATTTAAAGCCGGCTCAATCGGTGCATCATTCCATGCTGCCCGTATCTTCTCTAGGGCCTCGATCGCGCGTGGATCACCATCCTTAAGATGGTCAAGCTTCAATCCCTTGAGAGGGGCCATCGGGTCCCAATTCTTGGGCATCAGATTGTCCCAGGTAACTTCTTTGTAGGATGTTGCGGGATTCGCTGAGCTTGCTCGAGGAGTTGCCTTGCCGGTACTCTTTGAAGGAGAAGATGTCAGTCGGTCACCCACCCCATAATCAGCGGCGGTGACTGTCTGCAGATTAATCGTTAACAATCCACCTATCAGAGCAGCTATGAGTCGGTATGATCGTTTGAGACTCGAGGGAGATTCCATATTTTTTATAACCTGGGTGTCAGACCATCGGCCAAAGAGATTCGGTAGGCACGATAACCCGGTATCAAGCTCACCAGAAATCCTGTGGCCATGACGATCAGCAATAACTTCCATGACTCAGCCGATAACGTCCATGTTGCCAGAGATATCCCCAGTTGTGTTTCAAGAATCGGTGTTGCGAACATGCTCAATG
>CAJBQQ010000211.1 GCA_903957805.1 uncultured Pseudomonadota bacterium
AAGTTAGGGAGTTACAGCACCCAGACTGGGTATGCGATATCGCTCCACTGACGAAGGCATTACCAGAATGGCAGCCTTCCATGCGTCTACGAGATGCTATGCCACAGGCGGCATAGCTCGTAAATATTTTAGGGTCACTCAATCCATGTCAACTGATTACAACAACATTCTATCTAGGCTCTGTTTCCACCTCAAGCAGCTCTCCAGTCCTGACGTGGTAATTGTGCCTGAGACGGACTTGATTAATGAGTTGGCCATTGACTCCGTTAAGCTATTGAGTTTGGTTATGGAAATCGAGGATGAGTTCGATATCTCCGTGTCCTTGAATGCCCTTGCAGATATTCAAACCGTGCATGAGCTTGCGAATTTAATTTATCAAATCAAATCACAAAATAAATAATGAGCTTACTAGACAAGTTAGATGCGGTAGCAGCAGCCCGAAAAGCATTACTGCCGGAAGGACTCGAGGTGTTCGGTACGCCGATAGAAGAGGTCTACTCTGCGACAGAGGCCAGGATCGGAGACCGTCGTATATTATTTCTAGGTACAAATAACTACCTCGGGCTTACTTTCGCACCAGAGTGCCTACGAGCAGCCCATGAGGCGATCGATCGAGAGGGAACCGGCACGACCGGGTCACGCATGGCGAATGGTAGTTATAGCGGTCATCGAGCGCTGGAGCGTGAGTTCGCAGAGTTCTACCACTGCCAATCTGGAATTGTATTCACTACCGGCTATCAAGCCAATCTTGCCATGATCTCTGGTCTGGCGGGTGCAGGGGATGTGGTCCTGATTGATGGTGACTCGCATGCAAGTGTCTATGATGGTTGCCGTCTGAGCGGTGCTGAGATAATTCGGTTCCGGCACAACGATGTATCGGACATGGAAAAACGCCTCAAGAGACTGGGGGAGAGATCAAAGTCCACGCTGATCGTTGCTGAGGGTATTTACAGCATGCTGGGTGATCAGGCTCCACTGGCAGAGATTGTCAGAGTAAAGAATGCTTACAACAGCATTCTTCTTCTTGATGAGGCACACTCACTCGGAGTCTTGGGTAAAACTGGCCAAGGACTAGCGGAAGAAACAGGGCTCACTGATGGGGTTGATTTTATTACGGGGACTTTCAGTAAGAGCCTAGGAAGTATCGGTGGCTATTGTGTGAGCAATCATCCGCAGCTTGATCAGCTGCGCTACATAAGCCGTCCATATATATTTACAGCATCACCCTCGCCGGCCACCATTGCATCGACGCGGGCGGCACTTAAGCTGTTGCGCGACGGTACCGAGTTACGCCGGCAGCTCTGGCAAAATTCGCGGCAGCTTTATGAGCGGCTTGATGGGCTCGGCTATCAATTGGGACCTCAGCCTGGTCCGGTGATCGCAAATATTCTAGATAGCCCTCAGCAGGCTTTGATGCTGTGGAAGGGGTTGCTGGATCACGGTATCTATGTCAACTTAATACTGCCACCCGCTGCGCCAGAAGGAAAGGCATTGGTGAGGTGCAGCGTGAGTGCTGCTCACACCAGTGAGCAGATGGACCATGTTGGAGATGTTTTTGCAGAGCTGCGCAAGAGTATCTTTAAATGAAGTCCTGAGCGACCGAGGGTGGAATCTCTGCTCCACGGAATGAGCATACGCTTCTTAGTCCAGTCAAAGTATGGTCGGCCTGGCGGACGTTCGCTCGGCATCACGACGTATCAACATAAAGACCCAAAAAATAGAGAAGTGATGATCTGAAAGATACGTCGATGCATACCCTAGTCACCTATATCATGGTCTTCCCCCGGCGTAGCGCACTTGTGATGATTGCGTTATTGGCCGCCGGTATTGCAGAGGGGCTCAGCCTAACTGCGCTACTCCCTTTGCTGTCAGTTGCTGTAGGGGATGCTAGCAGTTCTGAAACCGGACGGACTGTGGTACAGGCCATGCAGAGGATCGGGATTGAGCCCACAATAAGCACGATGCTGCTAATCATCGTGATTGGCATGATTACCAAGAGCTTGATACTGCTACTCGCCAACCGTCAGGTTGGATATACCGTAGCACATGTCGCGAGCAAGTTGCGACAGGAGCTGATCGAGGCGCTACTCGCCAGTCGCTGGCAGTATTATCTGCGGCAACCCGCGGGATCTCTTGCTAACTCCGTCGCCACGGAAGCGTACCGAGCTGCCCAGGGTTTTGAGCATGCTGCTAATGTCATGGCGCTATCAATCCAGGTCTTAGTCTATAGCACGGTCGCTCTACTCATTTCATGGGAGGTGACTCTTGCTTCCCTCGTGCTGGGCGCAGCCATGTTGTTGGTACTGCAAAATCTTGTACGTGCGGCAGGCAAGGCAGGTGATAAGCAGACACATCTGTTGCGACATTTATTGTCTTATCTGGCTGATGTGCTTGCATCGGTGAAATCTCTGAAGGCGATGGCGCGTGATAACGTTGCTGATGCCATCCTCCGTGATGAGACCAAGCAACTGGAGAAAGCCACGCGTCGTGAGGTTATGAGCAGGGAGGCCTTATTGGCGATGCAGGAGCCCCTGCTCGCAACGTTGATTGCAGGGGGGTTGTATCTGGCCCTAGTGGTGTGGCAACTCTCGTTAGCCTCGGTGATGGTGATGGTCTTTCTGTTGACACGTGTTCAGAGTCTGCTAAATAAAGCGCAGCGGCGCTACCAGCATCTGGTGGTTCAGGAGAGCGCCTACTGGGCATTACGGGCAGCGATTAAAGATGCGCAGGATGCCGCTGAAAGAACCGTGGGAATGCAGCAGCCGACCCTGCAGCAAGGAATCAGTCTGCGGAACATTAGCTTCAATTATGACAAGAAATCGATATTTCAAGATATGAGCATTGAAATACCCGTGAACTCATTTACATCGATCACGGGACCGTCAGGAGCGGGCAAGAGTACCCTGCTTGATCTATTGTGCGGACTGGCAGAACCTCAGTCGGGCGAGATTCTTATTGACGGGATATCGCTACATGAAATAGATCTTCACCACTGGCGGCGCATGATAGGTTATGTATCGCAAGACACAATCCTGCTGCACGACACAATTCTCAGCAATATTCTTATTGGCGCCCCCGATCTAACACAAGCAGATGCAGAGCAGGCATTGCAGCAAGCAGGTGCCTGGGACTTTGTCTGCAGTCTTCCGGCAGGTCTACTGACAGTGGTGGGCGAGCGTGGCGGACTTCTTTCAGGGGGGCAGCGTCAACGCATCGCAATCGCCAGAGCGCTTGCTCATCGGCCGTTATTCCTGCTGCTCGATGAACCAACGAGCGCTTTGGATCCTGATAGCGAGAAGATAATTTGCGAGACACTACAGAGATTGGCTCAG
>CAJBQQ010000212.1 GCA_903957805.1 uncultured Pseudomonadota bacterium
ATGGGCGTTGGCCCGATCAAAGCGATACCTAAGGTTTTACAGCAGGTTGGACTGAGACAGGATGCTATTGACTGGATCGAGCTGAATGAAGCCTTTGCCGCACAGAGCCTCGCGGTCATTAACGATCTTGGCCTGGATCGGGCCAAGGTCAATCCCTTGGGCGGGGCTATCGCACTCGGTCATCCTCTGGGTGCGACCGGAGCTATCCGTGTTGCTACTTTGCTTCACGGACTGCGCCGGCATAAACAGAAGTACGGCATGGTGACCATGTGCATTGGCACTGGGATGGGCGCAGCGGGAGTATTCGAGGCCCTCTAACGGAAGCTATTTCTGGGCGAAATAGACGTAGCCCGTCTGAGGCACTTTCGCCTCTTCAAATCGTTGGCGTTCAACCTTATCCAGTTTCTTATCCCACCAAATGGCTCGAGCCTCTTTCTGCTCTTCAGCCAGTTGAGGATTTTTTGCAAATAGTTCGCGTATGAATTTAGTGTGCTCGGATTCGTATAATTCCATGGTCTACTTTTTTCGTCTCGTCGATATCTCGGAACTTTACCATAACCGGATCCTATCTGCATGATGCGGATTGAACAGTTGGCAATCTGAGTAAAAAACAGATCAGATCTCTAGATATCCGCCACCATGTGGATTATTTTTTCGTAGTCCCAATATGAACTTGGAGAATGGAAGAGCGAATTCAATTTCTAGATTTTCTGCACGCCGTCTTAATTCTTCCCACGCTAATTTACCGGGGCTGTGTTTTAGTGCAAAAACAATCTGATTGCCCCGAACTTCCGTCATCAGGATTGCTACATGGCCGTTGAAACTATGTTCGATTCGTCGCATATACTCATCTCGCCCCTTATCTCTGCTAAGCAGATTCACTACGAGAACTCCATTTCTGTTAAGTGATTCGCGTGCTCGGTTATAGAAATCCTGACTACAAAGCGTGTCCGCCTGGCAACCGTCGTCAAAACCGTCGATCATTAATACATCTGCAGTTGCGGGATTCCTCGCAATATATTCACCCCCCTCCGCCATCACCACCCGCAGACGTTCATTATCGTTAGGTAGGGAGAAATAGCTGCGGGCGGCAGAGATGACCTGCGGATTGATCTCGACCACTGTGGTTTTTGTCTTCAGCATCCGTTCGTACACAAACTTCGCTAATGAGCCGCCACCCAGACCGATCATCACAATATGGATTGGGTTTGGATGAAAAAGTAGAAATCCCATCATGCAACGGGTGTAGGCCAACTCCAGTTCATTAGGAGCGGTTAGCCGCATTGCGCTTTGAACCATGCTACTGCCAAGATGTAGCGCACGCACCCCATCTTTTTCGCTCATCTCGATGTCTGACTCACTATTTTTAGTTCGCCACTTAGAAAATTGGGGCATCAGCCGATACTCCACAGGTTTATATCTGGCATTGTAGTCATTCCAAAATGGGCCGTTTGGTTCTTTACATTGCGATGTGACAGGCTCATAGTCGTCATTAATATAGCTCCCTAGAACTTCCCTGGATCGTTTCGGAGGAGGACTTCATGAAAAAATCTATTTTGCTCATCGCTATCCTGTTAACAGGCTGCGCAGGTATCAACACTGTCAAAGACAAGCCGCAACTCTATAACGGCAAGTTTGATGGTGTTCATTCTCGTCTTTCTCATTGCATCGTTAATAAACTTCGTTCTGATTCCCGATGGGTTATTAATAGCCAGCAGTTTAAAATGTGGGAGTACCCTGACATTGCTACATCAGAAGTTTATGCTTACGCGCTTCATGCTCTACCGGAAATGTTTGCTCGCATTTCGCCCTTGAACCCAGACGCGGTTTTTGATAACTCGCCCCCTCAGTCGGTAATCCGGACATATGCAGATGGTCCGTATGTTGGTCCTGAGTATTCATTTACTCTTCTACTAAAGCAGGTCGATAACTCCAGCGTAACCGCCATCCTTAAAGGAGAGAGTTATGAAGGACGTATCGCGTGGGAAGGTTTACTAAAGTGTGCTCTGGACCTTAACATTCATGATTAGCTCTATCTGATAACTGTGATCTATTCATTTAGACACCAACAAATAGTCAGATAATTGCTTAACCCATTGATTTTATGGTGCCCTGAACACGAATCGAACGTGTGACCTACCCCTTAGGAGGGGGTTGCTCTATCCACTGAGCTACCAGGGCGGAAGTCGAATTTTACGCTATTATTTCAGTTAAGCAGGCCTGCATCCGCCGCCAGTAACTATAACCCGCGAGTACGGAATACATTTCATTGGTATTATGTGAATATTGTCATGGTCGCTGTTCCGGCAGGTCTTGATATTATACCTTTTGAAAATAGGGTTTCTTTTCCACGGTTTCTCTGGCGATTGCACCCTCGTCTGATTGGATTAAATACAAGGATTAAGCTATGTTTTGGTGTGGCGACATAAGATTTACACAGGAGATACAATATGAAAGCGCTAACCATTATCACCATACTACTGATGGCGACTTTCTCTTTTGGGAGCGTTGCTGTGCGCGCTGAATCGCCCAAAGTGGGGCAACCCGCGCCTGACTTTACTCTTCCCGACCAAAATGGGCAGACTCACACGCTTGCTGATTTTCGGGGTAAATGGCTAGCTCTGTATTTCTACCCCAAGGACGATACGCCTGGCTGCACCGAACAAGCATGTAAGTTCCGAGATGATTTACACCAACTTACTGAATTAGGTGCTCAAGTTATCGGCATCAGCGTGGACAATACATCTAGCCACGCCGCATTCGCCAAAAAATATAATTTACAATTCCCCCTACTTTCCGACAGTAAGGCCGAGACTGCGGCGCGTTACGGCTCCCTCCTCAACCTGGGCGTCATTAAATTTGCCAAACGCAATACCTTCCTGATCGACCCACAAGGGATCATCGTCAAGGTCTACCTCTCAGCGAATGCTTCTCGTAACGCCCTGGAGGTTGTGGAGGACTTAAAGAAGTTGACTGCTTTATAACCCCTTTCAATAGAAAGCCTGCAACCATCACAATGGAGACTACTAGTCATGACAAATCTGAGTGATGCTCAACTAAGCCAGTTGAAACAGGGACTACACAAACGCCGCTTAGAATTGCAAGATGAAGTACGTGACGACCTTGCACGCTCCGGCGAGCAACGTTATATCGACCTTGCTGTTAAGGTCGGGAGTATCGGTGATGATTCTGTGGCCAGTATGCTAATAGATATCGATACTGTCATTACTGATCACGCTGTCCATGAACTACGTGAGATAGAAGCCTCTCTTAAACGACTGTCTGAGATGAGTTTTGGTGACTGTGCCGACTGCGGTGGCGAGATTGGTTTTGCCCGATTGCTAGCCTATCCTACTGCCCAACGCTGTACTCCTTGCCAAGGTCGTCACGAAAAAACCTTTCACCACGATTCGACTCCGAGCTTATAGTCTCCGCCGGCGTCATTCTTTGGCCCCCCTAGAGACATCCCCTCTAAGCAATACCATCACTGCTCCACTCCCGCCCTCCTCCGGCATTGCCTGACAGAAGGCGAGTACATCATCGAGCTGCGCTAACCAACTTCCCACCCTTATTTTCAGCACTGGTTCATGGCCTTTTGAACTGAGCCCCTTGCCATGTATTACTTGTACACAGCGATATTCCTGCTCTCTACTTCTGTTTAGAAACTCTACCAATTCCCGCCGAGCTTGATCTCGGGTTGACCCGTGAAGATCGAGTCTAGCCTGTATATCCCAGTAGCCATGGCGCAACTTCCGTAAAGTCTGGCGAGATACTCCCGGGCGCATAAATGACCATGCATCGCCCGCTTCAATTTCCAGCGGAATATAATCCGAGATTGAGTCTATTGTGGTTGATTGTGCTTGTTGCACCTTTTGCTGAGGGATGGGTCGTGGGCGCCTTTGAGAATGATCAATCTTATCGGGTATGGCCAGCGGCGACACACCCTTCACCGCGTCGCGGAACGCAGCCGTATCTTCGCTGTCTGTCGAAGCGGAGCTAATTGATGGCTTGTCATCATACCGCTTCATGCAAAATACCCCTTTCTACGATTACCCTGAGTGGTCGAGATACTTTTCTGCATCCAGCGCCGCCATGCACCCACTGCCTGCACTGGTCACAGCCTGACGGTAGATGTGGTCCTGCACGTCACCTGCTGCAAACACTCCGGAAATACTGGTGGCCGTAACGCCCCCTTGATTCCCGCTGCGCGTAACAATGTATCCATTTTCCATCTGCAACTGACCCTGAAAGATGTCTGTATTGGGTTTATGGCCGATGGCTATGAATACTCCTTGCAAGTTCACAGTCTTGGTTGATCCATCCTCGACGCTCTTGATTCGCATTCCAGTAACGCCCGATTTGTCCCCCAGCACCTCATCCAGTACCTTGTTGAACTCTAACGTAACGTTGCCATTTTTGGCTTTGTCCATTAACTTATCTATCAGAATTTTTTCTGAGCGGAACTTATCACGCCGATGGACTACAGTCACCCGACTAGCGATATTGGAAAGATAAAGGGCTTCCTCAACTGCTGTATTGCCACCCCCTATCACCGCCACTTCCTGCCCCTTATAAAAAAACCCGTCGCATGTGGCGCAGCCGGACACCCCCCTACCCATGAACGATTCCTCTGAAGGTAGCCCCAGATACTGAGCAGAAGCACCGGTTGCAATGATCAATGCATCACAGGTGTAAGTCCCCTGGTCTCCAATCAACGTAATGGGCTTGCCCGTGAGTTGCGCGGTGTGGATGTGATCAAAAATGATCTCCGTGTTAAATCGTTCCGCGTGCTTCTGGAAGCGCTCCATTAACTCTGGGCCCTGCACGCCCATGGCATCAGCTGGCCAGTTATCGACATCAGTGGTGGTCATGAGCTGCCCCCCCTGAGCCATGCCTGTGATAACTACAGGCTTCAGATTGGCGCGTGCAGCGTATACCGCGGCAGTGTACCCGGCTGGGCCGGAACCGAGAATAAGAAGGCGGGAGTGTCTACTTGTCATGTCTAGTGGATTTAAAAAGTTGAAATTATTACAGCTGCCGCTCCACCCAACCCGGCACACTCTCTAATGCTGAGGGAAGATTCTCTGGCTGGGTACCTCCCGCTTGCGCCATGTCGGCCCGTCCACCACCCTTTCCGCCGACCTGTTGCGCGACCATGTTCACCAGTTCACCCGCTTTAACTCTCGCAGTGAGGTCTGGCGTCACACCGGCGATCAGCGTAACCCTGCCATCCACCACCGCTCCCAGTACAATGACCGCCGAATTGAGTTTATCCTTAAGATTATCTAAGGTTTCACGCAAGGCTCGCGCGTCCACTCCTTCCAAGCTGGCCGCCAGTACCTGTATGCCTTTCACTGTCTTGACCTGAGAGGTGAGATCCCCGCTCTGAGAGTTGGCAAGTTTCGATTTCATCTGGGCCAATTCTTTTTCCAGATGCCGCACGCTGTCCTGGATCTGCACAATGCGCGCAGCAGCCTCCTGAGGTTGCACCTTCACCGCATCTGCTACTCTCTTCAATTGTGATTCCTGTTGTTGAGTATGGGTCAAGGCTCCCTCGCCTGTTACCGCCTCCACTCTCCTTACCCCTGCAGCGACACCGCTCTCTGCAATAATCTTGAAAAAGCCAATATCGCCGGTACGCTTAACATGAGTGCCTCCACACAACTCGCGCGAGGTACCAATATCTAAGACCCGCACCTCCTCACCGTATTTTTCACCAAAAAGCATCATTGC
>CAJBQQ010000213.1 GCA_903957805.1 uncultured Pseudomonadota bacterium
GCAGGGGTCGGTGCCGCCTTGATCAGCGCGATCACATCATCCACGTTGGACAATGCCACCGCCAGACCTTCCAGAAGGTGGCCGCGTTCACGTGCCTTCTTTAACTCGAATACCGTACGCCTTGTTACCACTTCGCGACGGTGCCGCAGGAATGCACTCAGCATTTGCTTCAGGTTCAGCAGGCGCGGCTGTCCATCCAACAGGGCGACCATATTCATGCCGAAGGTGTCCTGCATCTGCGTTTCTTTATACAGATTGTTCAACACCACTTCCGCCACTTCGCCGCGCTTCAGCTCAATCACCACGCGCATACCGGATTTATCCGACTCGTCGCGGAGATCAGAGATACCCTCTATCTTCTTGTCTCGTACCAGTTCCCCAATACGAATCAATAAGTTAGACTTATTTACCTGGTACGGCAACTCGTCGATAATGATGCTCTGGCGGCTACCCTTCTCCATATCCTCGAAATGTGTGCGCGCACGCATCACCACTCGCCCACGCCCAGTATGGTAGCCCTCACGTACCCCAGCAATGCCATAGATGATTCCGGCAGTCGGGAAATCGGGTGCAGGAATGATCTCGATCAGTTCATCTATGCTGGTTTCTGGATTCTTAAGCAGGACTAGGCAGGCTTCAACAACCTCGTTCAGATTGTGTGGCGGGATATTCGTCGCCATACCGACTGCGATGCCGGATGAACCATTGATAAGCAGGTTGGGGATCTTTGCCGGGAAAATGAGTGGCTCCCTCTCTGACCCGTCATAATTCGGACCAAAGTCCACCGTCTCCTTGTCGAGGTCGGCCAGCAGTTCATGGGCAATACGCGACATACGGATTTCGGTATACCGCATTGCTGCTGCATTATCGCCGTCTACCGAACCGAAGTTACCTTGGCCATCAACCAACATATAACGCAACGAGAAATTCTGCGCCATACGGACGATGGTGTCATATACCGCGGTATCACCATGAGGGTGATACTTACCGATCACATCCCCGACGATACGAGCAGACTTCTTATAAGGACGATTCCAATCATTGGAAAGCTCGTGCATGGCAAACAGCGCCCGTCGATGTACCGGTTTAAGACCGTCACGCACATCCGGTAACGCCCTCCCCACAATTACGCTCATTGCGTAATCGAGATAGGAGCGACGCATCTCCTCCTCAAGGCTGATCGGCAGGGTTTCTTTTGCGAATTGGTCCATTAGGATATTTTTCTATCAGAGACAGTAGGTTATGGCAGAAATTCTGCTGTAGGCCACAATAAATAAAGCTGCTAATTCTATCACGCCACCCCTACTGTAGCCACTCATGCATTCCAAAGCACACAACGCAGGTTCCTAGCAAGCTCAGATACCTATGACCGGAATCTGAATCAAGTATTTTCAAGAGAATGTGCTATACAAAGAACGATAGTATGGACTTGTCCATCACTAGGCAGACAAGTGGTTAATTAACTTTAGATCTAAACTTTCCCAAGAAGGAGCATTAGCATGAAAAATGTACCAACCAAGAAACTCCTGCTTAGCGCGATTATTCTGCCATTATTCTTTTCCGGGGCAGTCATGGCACAAGCAAAGAAATCAGATGCCTACTTAGTAGACGACCGAGCCATACCAGCTAGGAATTCGACTAACTTGTGCTGGCACACCACCGATTGGACACCGGCAAAGGCGGTTTACGAGTGCGAGCCCGATCTGGTACCTAAAAAAATAGTAGCAGCTCCACCCCCAGCACCAGCACCAGTATTAGCACCCGCACCACCACCAGTGCCCACAAAAATGCATTTCTCTGCAGATGAGCTGTTCGATTTCGACAAGGCCGTTCTTAAACACAGTCCATCACGAGATCAAATTGATGAGTTTGCGGCCCGGGTGAAAATACTCAACTTTAAGTCTATCAGTGTCGTCGGCTACACCGATCGCATTGGTTCCGTAGAATATAATAAGAGCCTCTCGCTTAGACGTGCTAACGCGGTCAAGAACCATCTGGTAACCCACGGCGTTGATTCCAGCAAAATCCATGTTGAAGGCAGGGGCAAGTCCGATCCAATAACCGGAGACAAATGCAAGGGCATTAAGACCAGCAAGGCCTTAATCTCATGCCTCCAACCCGATCGTCGCGTGCTAGTCGAAGTAGACGGGACACGAGACACAAAATAAGCTCGTTCTCTCAAGGCTCGTATTGAAGGCCCCGCCACTGTGCGGGGCCTTTTTATAACAAATTCACAATATACTTACTGCCACATTAAAATCACCTGAAAGACATCCCAGTAAAGTCTGTTGGCATGTCAGCATTGGGTCTCTACGTGGTCATAACGTGCGTAGGTTACAACGGATCAACAGAATATGCCCCATCGCCTTCTGCCTGCATTAGAAAGAAACTGAATCCCACTTTAACCGCCGCCGTGATAATCTCTCGTCTCGTGAGCAAACTCAAATTTTAAGATTAAAGTCGCTTGAGCCTCCAAAAATATTATGCGGCTGCGTGTTGAATCAATAGAGAATCTTCCTTAGACTCTCACTCACACTTACCCAAGTAATAAATAACTCATATTTTAATCAAAGCTTTTTGAGTGGAATTATTAACCATGAAAGTTGGACTGACTAAGAACTTTTTGTACACGGCAATTGCTCTGTCGATACTCTCGTCTGGAGCTGCCGTAGCCCAAGTAAAAAAATCAGAAGCATATTTACTTGATGGCCGCGCGGTGCCGGCTAGGAATATCACTAACTTATGCTGGCATACGAGTTCCTGGACACCCGCCCAGGCGATTTACGAATGCGAACCTGACCTGGCGCTAAGGCCCGAGAAAGCGGCTAAATCAGTAGCCGTAGCTGCCGCTGCTGCGCCCGCTTTAGCTGCCAAGAACGTACTAGAAAAGGTGATCTTCTCGGCTGACACACTATTCGATTTTGACCGGTCTGTACTAAAACCCGAGGGGATGCAAGCGCTCGACAACTTCTTTAATAAACTCGCCGGGGTGAAGTTCGATTTGATCATTGCGATCGGTTACACGGACCGTCTTGGCGCCAAGGAATACAATAAATTACTATCGACACGCCGCGCCGAAGCAGTCAAGAATTACCTGGTGAGAAATAAAGGAATGGACCCCAGTACTGTTTTCTCTGAAGGAAAAGGGGCCTCGAGTCTAGTGACTGGGGATGCCTGCAAAGGCGACAGAAAGACAGAGGGATTGATTGGCTGTCTGCAGCCCGACCGTCGGGTCGAGATTGAAGTGACTGGAACAAGAGAATCGATATAAATTAGATCCGGTCAAATTAAAATGTGCTGAACCCTGCCTCCGAGCAGGGTTTTTTTTGATAAGCTGGCAAGATAAATGGCCCATCCCATAAAAATTGATACCTTACTGGCGGCCCGCTGGATCGTTCCGGTAGAGCCCGCAGGAACGCTACTGCATGATCACGCCATTGCAATTGACCGCGGTACGATCCTAGCGATCCTACCTCACGCTGAGGCGCAATCACGTTTCGCTCCATCTGAACATATCACCCTCAGCCATCACGCACTAATCCCCGGACTCATCAATTTACATACTCACGCAGCTATGTCATTGATGCGTGGACTGGCAGATGACTTGCCCCTGATGGACTGGCTAAACCAGCGCATCTGGCCAACTGAAGGCCGGCATGTGACAGCAGATTTTGTCCTGGATGGAACCCGGTTAGCCTGTGCCGAGATGATAAGGGGTGGAATTACCTGTTTCAACGACATGTATTTTTTCCCAGAAGCATCTGCCCAAGCAGCCCTGACTGCTGGAATGCGTGCTTCTATCGGAATGATAGTGATCAACTTCCCTACCGCTTATGCAAGTGATGCCGACGATTACCTAGCAAAGGGTTTGTCGTTCCGCGACCGATACCAGCAGCAGCACCTTTTATCCTTCTGCCTTGCACCTCACGCACCTTACAGCGTAAATGACACAGCCTTTACCAGCATACTGACCTATGCCGAGCAGCTCGACCTGCCCATCCATATTCATCTTCATGAGACTGATGATGAGATCAGGCACAGCTTGGAAACGACTGGATTACGCCCGATTGAACGACTGCACAGGCTGGGCCTGCTTGGCCCCAACTTGATCGCGGTTCATATGGTGCACCTCACCAACGATGAAATCGAATTAATAGGGCAACAGGGCTGTAGCGTAGCGCATTGCCCCACTTCCAACCTGAAGCTCGCCAGTGGGTTTGCCCCCATTCCCACGCTATTGGGCCAGCAAACCAATATCGGACTCGGTTCCGATAGCGCTGCCAGCAATAACCGTCTGGATCTATTCGAGGAAATGCGCTTAGCCGCACTGCTTGCCAAGGCCCAGAGTGGCAATGCGGGGATGCTGCCAGCTCATCAAGCACTGCAAATGGCAACAATCAATGGCGCCAGAGCTTTGGGGCTTGGTGAAATTACCGGATCCCTGCTACCAGGTAAGGCTGCTGACATCACTGCGGTGGACTTTTCAAGCCTTGAACTTTCGCCCTGCTATGACCCCGTTTCGCACCTCGTTTATGCTGCTGGACGTAACCATGTGAGTCATGTTTGGGTAAATGGTAAAATACTTCTCAATGAGGGCAGACTCACCACTCTCGATGAGCCGGATTTGTTACGCAGGACGGCTTACTGGCGAGAACAGATTGAGTCGATGAATGAAGGTTAAAGGTATGGCAAACGACAGTATAAATGTTGACCCGCTAGAGCTGGAAAAATTCAGTCAATTGGCACATCGTTGGTGGGATCCCAATAGCGAATTCAAGCCGCTTCATGAGATCAATCCGTTGCGGTTAGATTATATTGATCAGTTCTCAGACTTAAAAGATAAGGTCGTTCTTGACGTTGGCTGCGGGGGAGGAATTCTGTCCGAGAGTATGTCCGTCCGTGGCGCAAAAGTGACTGGTATCGACCTCGGCGAAAAATCTCTCAAGGTCGCGAAGCTGCATCTGCTAGAGACCGGCAACCGAGTAGAGTACCGGAATGTTGCGGTTGAAGATCTGGCCGAGGAGAAGCCTCATTATTATGACGTTGTCACCTGCATGGAAATGCTTGAGCACGTACCGGATCCAGCCAGTATCGTGCGTTCTTGTGCCAAACTGGTGAAACCCGGCGGGTGGGTCTTCTTCTCTACACTCAACCGGAATCCA
>CAJBQQ010000214.1 GCA_903957805.1 uncultured Pseudomonadota bacterium
GATCCTCTTCATCTACCGTGACGAGGTCTACAATCCTGAGACGCAAGATAAGGGGATTGCGGAGATCATCATCGGTAAGCAGCGTAATGGGCCGATCGGTAAGATCGATCTCACTTTCCTCGGCGAATTCACCCGTTTCGAGAGTTGTGCAAGGTCCAGTCAATATAAATCTGAGTATTGAGTAGGTGCGTGTTTACAATGACACTGTCGGTTCAACTCAGGCCCATGAATCAACCTACTACTTTGATGACCTAGACTGTCTTCGGTCAGGACGCGTATCTTTTTGCGGGGTACTGGATAGGTAAACGAGAGAGCAGAGTGCGGGAAGGAGCGAGCTCTCTGGGGATTATGATGGTCTTTATGCCGGTAGTCCTGTTACAAAGTCGAGTACCTCCTGCACATGTCCTGGAATCTTGACCCCACGCCATTCCCTTTGTAGCAGTCCATTCCGATCAAATACAAAGGTACTACGTTCAATACCGCGTACCTGTTTTCCGTACATATTCTTCATCTTGATGACACCGAATAGCTTGCAGGCGGCCTCATCAGTGTCACTGATCAGATGAAATGGAAAGTCCATCTTTGACTTGAAACCCTCGTGAGACTTGATACTGTCTCGTGATATCCCGACAACCTCACACCCAATCTTGATGAAGTCAGGATATGCATCTCTAAAGTCTTGACCCTCGGTAGTACACCCGGGTGTGTTGTCCTTAGGGTAAAAATAAATTACCAAAGACTTGCCGGAGGTTGCTTCGGATAAACGGAATATCTGCCCGCTGGTGGAGGGCAATTCGAAGTCTGGGAAGGACTGGTTCATCATCGGGTGGTGTTCTCTTTAGAATGTTTTCGCTAATCGGGATAACAAGAATGAAGTCAGTGCAGGCGGTTGAGTAGGGGGTTAAATCTTATTCTTTCGTACTGCATCAGCCCAGCAGTTTGGCGTTTCAAATAGCCGAACCTGTTCTAGTCGTAGGTGGTTACCGTAATGGTCTTGATAGGCGGTATCGAGTAACTGAAACGCGGTGAGGGCGAGATTCTCAGCGGTAGGAGGCACGTCCAGAACTACGGTCTTGTGTCCTTCGAGGGACTGTAGGAACTGTAATACAGGGAGATCTCCTGAGTACGCGAGGAAGGCATGGTCCCACTCATCGACCAGCACTGATTTGGCGATACGTTTTACTTCTGCATAATCCATCACCATGCCTTGCTCGGCAACGCCTTCGTCAGTGATAATATCGCCGGACAGAGTGATCTCAATGGCGTAGCGATGGCCATGCATGTGTCGGCACTGGCTATTATGGGAGGGTATTCGGTGGCCGGCGTCGAATTCCAGCCTGCGTGTGATTAACATTGATGGGATTGTAACATTGCAACGCACATCGAAACTATTGAATATCAGCGACCACAGCCGAGATAGCGTCGGCATGAAGTACATCTATCCGGTCGTTTCTCGACGATCGGGCGGTGTGTCGGTGGGTATCAATCTCAACCCTAATAATGCGTGTAACTGGCGTTGTATTTATTGCCAGGTTCCGGAGCTCAAGCGCGGCACTGCGCCGGTTATTGATCTGACTAGACTTGATGTAGAGTTACGAACCTTCCTGCAGGAGATTTTGCATGGTGACTTCATGCAGAATCAAGTCCCATCGGAGTTAAGGCGCATCACTGATATCGCTCTATCGGGTAATGGCGAACCCACCAGTGCTAAAGCGTTTGAACAGGTCATTGAACTGATTGGGCGGGTAAGAGGCAGCCTTGAGTTACCAAAAGAAATTAAGTTAGTGCTGATCACCAATGGCAGTCTAATCGACCGGGATCATGTTCAGGCCGGGCTGAGACGGATGTCTGAGATTAATGGTGAGGTCTGGTTCAAGTTGGATAGTGTCACACGGTCGGGGAGGGCGCTCATTAATAATACCCGTATGAGTCTGAACCGAATGCGCACTAACTTGCAGTTGGCCTCGTCTCTGTGCCCAACCTGGCTACAGACCTGTATGTTCCAGATCGATGACATGCCACCAAGCGAATCTGAGATAGATGCTTATTTAAAGTTTGTTGCGGAATTACTGAGAGATGGTGTGCCACTGAAGGGGGTGATGGTCTACGGACTTGCCAGACCATCGATGCAACCTGAATCGCTACGACTCACACAGGTGAGTCAGGGATGGATGGAATCGTTCGGTGCTGAGATTCGGGCGATGGGACTCGAGGTAAAGCTCAGTCCGTAGTCATTACAGATCATGTGATTCGCTTGTAGTGGCGGTGCAACAGTATTCATCGCGGAAGCGATGGATGTTGTGCCAGGCTACTTCAACTTAGCGGATTTTTTCAAGGTTTTATACAGTTCTGGGTTCTGAGTTTTTAGCAGTTCCGCTACGATCAGATCATCCTTTCTGATTTTAGTCAGATCGATCTGTTCAATGTGTACCAGCCTGACAAGCTCTCTCACCGGTCGTGGCATGTTACGTCCGCTCTCATATCGGGAACCACCGCTCTGGGTCACCCCAACCTTGCTCCAGAAATCATTTTGATTAAGACCGAGCTTGCGCCGGATCTCACGTGGACTAGATATTTCTTCAAAGAGCCTCATAATGCTTATCCTCTGCTGTTAGATCTGTGGGATTATGTTGACTGCAAGTTGGATTGAACTTTCAAAATTAAAGTTCCCCACGCCCACATTAATCTAAATCTAGTTTATTTTTCATTCAATGCAAGTAAGTAAAGCATTTTCTTTTAATTGATGAAAATTAATTATAATCTCGCATGTGGTAGGGAATGAGTGACCTAAGCGGGAACCGAGTAAGATTTGTACCTTCTAATCATCCTTGATGGGGAATACTAATAAACGTGGCACTAATCATTCAAAAGTATGGCGGTACCTCGGTAGGAAGTCCTGAACGCATTAAGAATGTCGCTCGCCGTATCGCGAAATTCCAGTCTAAGGATCATCGGCTGGTGGTGGTGGTATCCGCCATGAGCGGAGAGACCAACCGGTTGATTGCTCTTGCCAAGGAGATCCAGGCTAATCCAGATCCACGCGAGCTGGATGTCATGGTCTCGACCGGCGAACAGATCTCGGTGGCACTTCTGTCGATGTCTCTCATGGAACTCGGTATTAAGGCCAGAAGTTATACCGGTTCACAGGTCCGGATACTGACCGATAGCGCCCATAACAAGGCCCGAATACTGAAGATTGATGAGGACCGGATTCGAGCCGATCTGGATGATGGTTACATCGTCGTGGTCGCTGGATTTCAGGGGGTGGATGAATCAGGAAGCATTACGACATTGGGGCGTGGCGGATCGGATACAACGGCCGTGGCCCTGGCTGCGGCTTTATCGGCTGATGAGTGTCAGATCTATACCGATGTGGATGGTGTTTATACCACCGACCCGCGCATCGTACCCGAGGCTCGGAGATTAAAGACAATCACCTTCGAGGAGATGCTAGAGATGGCAAGCCTCGGGTCCAAGGTGCTGCAAATCAGATCGGTCGAGTTCGCCGGTAAGTACAAGGTCAGGCTAAGGGTGCTGTCCAGTTTTGAGGAGGGGGGCGAGGGCACGCTGATCACTTTTGAGGGAGATAAAGATATGGAACAAGCCATTATTTCAGGCATCGCATTTAACCGAGACGAGGCCAAGATCACCGTTCTGGGTGTGCCAGACCGCCCGGGTATCGCTTATCAGATACTCGGCCCGGTAGCCGATGCCAATATCGATGTGGATATGATCATCCAGAACGTGGGCCATGACGGACTGACGGACTTCTCATTCACTGTTCCACGCTATGATTTTGTGAAAACGGTAGATATCCTTAAGAGCCAGGTTCAGCCCCATATCGGAGCCCGGGATGTGATCGGTGGTGACAGGATTGCTAAGGTATCAATAGTCGGGGTTGGGATGCGATCTCATGTTGGTATCGCGAGTAAGATGTTCCGAACCTTGGCCGAAGAGGGGATTAATATCCAGATGATCTCTACATCCGAGATAAAGATCTCGGTGGTGGTGGACGAGAAATACATGGAACTTGCAGTTCGGGTACTACACAAAGTCTTTGACCTTCACCAGGCACCCTGAAATTCTATTGTTGAGAGGCGGAGAGGTTTGACCGGAGAGGTGTTAACCGCTATCCTAGCGCCTCTTCTGTGGTGAGAAGACGGGGTATTACAGCGATAGTCGTTGCTTATGGTGAGCCTTCTGGGTTTAGCCGACCGCCCCGCCGTAAATTTCGGAGAGATGGCCGAGTGGTCGAAGGCGCTCCCCTGCTAAGGGAGTATAGGCTCAAAAGGCTTATCGAGGGTTCGAATCCCTCTCTCTCCGCCAGTCTGATATAATTTTGTCGGTAATTAATCCGGTGAGAGATTTGATCAGAAATTTTTAGCGCCCGTAGCTCAGCTGGATAGAGTACTTGGCTACGAACCAAGGGGTCGGCGATTCGAATTCGTCCGGGCGCACCAATAAATCAAGGGGTTAGGCGAAAGCTTAACCCCTCTTTTTTTACCGGCTAGCACCGGGCTAGCACGTATTGTAATTTTAATGATGTAAAAATCCAGTACCCTTCGAGTGCTACCACTATGGAAATGATAGCGTTCTTGATTGGAGGTGCAGATAGGGCAGTGGACTCTTAATCCGTAGGTCGACAGTTCGAATCTGTCACGGTCCACCAAATAAACAAGGGGTTACAGGCTTTTGCTTGTAGCTCCTTTTTTATTTTTAAACATATGTCACCGCTATGTCACCATGCTTTCTCTACATAGTGCAGTTATCACCTTAGTTTTTCACCTTCCACAAACTAAAAACGTTGAGGCTATCTCTAGCATCAGCGTATGTCCTTCCCACCCGGCACCCCCTAAATTGGCTTGATGGTACCTAATCGGCCTATGCAGTCAATTCTGGGCGAACAATGGGGTTGTTTCTAGAGTTCTAGGCGTACAGGTAGGGTCACATGGCATGTCTTGCTAGTACCGGACTACTTTGCGCTTCACATCGCTCCACCCTACGGCGCCCTCTTATCCAAGGACCCCCCAGTCTCGTCTAGACACATAGTATTGATGCATGGGAGGTCGCAGGTGTTTCAGTGACAGGTTATGTAACCATCAAACTCACTTGACGATTTATATCTATCTTGATATAAATGCGCATGATCCGAATTCCTCCCAGCCTATCTCGTGAAAAACCCCTGCATTGGGTGTCATCGGCAAAAAAGGACTACTTAGCCTTTCCTGCCGATGTTCAGAACGAAATGGGTTATGCCCTAGGATTGGCGCAGCTTGGTGCAAAGCACCCAAAGGCCAAACCATGGAAGGGTGAAGGGCCGGGGATTTTCGAGATAGTTGAAGATCATCGGGGCGACACATTTCGCGCAGTCTATACCGTGCGATTTGCTGATGTGGTGTATGTCCTTCATGCGTTCCAGAAGAAATCGAAGACTGGGATCAAGACACCACAAGACGATGTAAACCTGATTGCCGAGCGCCTTAAACGTGCGCAAACCGACTATGAGAGGAGCAGTAAATTATGAGTACAATTACTCACGGTAGCACCAACGTTTTCGCTGACCTAGGTTATGCAGACTCCGCCGAACGTCAAACCAAAACGCGTTTAGCTCTGGCAGTAAATGAACTGCTGAAAAATTCAAAACTGAAACAGCGGGAAATCGCAACGTTGCTTGCTATCCCGCAACCCAAAGTCTCATCCTTGAAAAACTACCGGCTAGACCAATTCTCCGTCGAGCGTCTGATGGAGTTCTTGACTGCGCTCAACCAAGACGTGGAAATTATTATCCGTCCGCGAGCGAATTCCATCGGCGCCGGACATATTTCAGTCTTGGCGGTGCAGTAATTTTTTGTTAATTTAACTGAAGTTTGGCAAACCAATAAATGAGTGACGCTAAACGCTCAGTGCGATTTATCCATCTGATTTTTCGGTTGCGGTGATTCAGTAGCAACACTGGTTGCGTCCGTCCGTGAAACCAAGCTGGCTACCGTTTTTTTGTCATAAGACTTGGGGCGCCGTGCGTATTTTTGACGTACTCTAGCGAAAGATTCAATATCGGTTTCCCCGGACACAAGGAAGGTAAGAAAGTCGAGTCCTTGGTATTCACAGGTTTCGGCCACAGACAGAAGGGTCAGGTATTCGTCAACGCCTTTTTTAGAGGATGCCCCCGCAATTACATCTCGTAGTCTTGCAAATGCCTTGATGGCATGCTCGGCATTGTTGTTGTTCCAAGGTATACCGTCGTATTGTAGAAACATGAAGAGAGTATCCCGATTTTTCTCAAATCGCTGCTTGCATTTCAATGCCGCATCACTCTTAAAGTCTCTGGCATCAAGAAATTTAAAAAAGCGATCGACCTCAATAAGGTGCTTGCGTAGATGAAGTTTCTTCAATCCATACCGATCAATAGTGCCTACAATCGGCTTCAACAAGTCAGCGAACCCTACTGCAATCGATTTCATTTCTTGGTCGAAAGGATTGTTCAATATCTCATCATTAAGATCGCGCATGAGGTGGATAAGGCATTTCTGTTGAGGGCAGTCTATGGCTTCGTAGGCTGCATAAAAATCAGAAACCAGAACGCCTTTGAAGTCCTTTAGCAATGTCTGAATAAATTCGCCCTCCCGGTTCTCGGCAAGAATATATATCACCTCCTTCATGTTGGTTAGGACCCACACGTAAGCCAAGTGACCTTTGATATTCGCCCTTGTTTCATCAGCGTGAATGAGATCACCGTTGATAATCCGTTCAAGAATTTTATTCTTGGTGACAGAATAGTAATCCGCTGCATTTATTTTGATGTTGTTCAGGGTGCTTCGTACAATGCGACAACCGAATAATCGGTTAAGATTGTGTTGCATCGTAAGTTGCGGAACACGCAGCACTATGATGTGATAAATGAAATAGGAAACAAAGTTCCAACCCCATTTTCGACAGCCATGTTTATACCATTTGTGCAAGCCAAACTCTTTGTTACAACTTCGACAAATATATGTTTGAATCACATACTTCACCACTCGTCGTTTCACGCTATCCCTGCCGAAAATTAAATCCTGTACGACTCTAGTCAGTAGTCGACCTTTCCTTCGCCACCGTTTACCACATATAGGGCATGAAAGTGATTTAACCACTACTGTTATTTCTGCTTTTAGGACGGGCCGTATTTCACGCTTCGTTCTCTTTTTGTTTTGTTTGACAACTCCTGATCGAACATAAACACGATCCCTCTGATAAGACCAATAGGCGGCTTCATTGATTCGCTCCATATCAGCCAGCGGACTCTTGAAAACCTTCCATTTGGATGACAAATTCTTGCCCAGAGCTTCCGCATGAACGATCTCTGGATGCGCCCCCGAGTTATTGTCAGCGGCGATATCAATTGCCAAGAGTCGCCAGAGAGTGTGGGCGACCAGACTTAAGGCTTCGCAATCGTCTAAATTGTAAGCAATCAAATCCGCACGCAAGGATAGGTCGCGCGATGATTCCCAGCGAGATCGCCAAACAATAGATTGAAGACCAGATGCCAAAGGATTGCGCCAGTCGAAACCAAGAAATCGAGCGATTTCCTTCAGTCCGTTGGAATACGTTGGAAAATAGACTCGCGCGTAGATCACAGAAAGCAAATTAACTGAGGACGCAATGATCCTGCCTACGATGGAGTCTTTCGGTGGATCTCCGTATCGATCACACATCCTCCTTAGAAAGGTCGTTTCGTAACTGCCATAGTGCATCAGGATTGGGTGTTCTGCGCCAGATATGATATTAAGAAAATCCTTCCAGATGCGTTCCTCATCCGGTACCGAATCAGCCCACAGACTATATTTCTCAATATCATTTTTTCCTTCTAGGCGAACCCCGATCAAGTAATAAAAGTCGCGGTCTGGGAACCCTTCGACATCGAAGAATAGTACCGTGCCGTCGAGATGCAGTTCCGGTTTTCCAGCGACATGTATCTTCTGCTCGCGGATCGCGAGAGCCTTCAATGCGTGATGATATTTCTCGGGTTGTCCAGCTAACCGCTTAATGCGACGTCGCGGGCGAAATGTGTAAGAAAGTTGGGTGACGGTAAAAATACCCTTGCGATTAAACTGCGCCCTATCTTTGTCAGTCAGATTTGGGAGGAGGCTGAGATCGTTTTTTTCGGTTGCTTGCTTTCTGCAACGATCTTGAAATTCGCACTCTGGGCAATGCCGGTTCAGGATCAAGTCTGGTGAGGTTTGTGAGGACAGCAAGGAGGTAACTAGGTTGGCCGTTTTATGGACGGCGCGTGACAACATATTAGCCTTCACCGTAAAAACGGAAAACTTCTCTCCGTGGACGATTTTCGCAACGCCGATTTTTACACCCAATGACTTTGCGAGAACCATAGTCTCGAATGCTGCCACCATTTTGTCCGAATTCGTCAGCTTGTTGGCGGACACAAAACGAATCGGAACAAGTTGAACAGATGAGTCTGATCCTGCAGGTGACACACGCTGTACAACTTGAATGCTGGCCTCCCATTCTTGGATCCGAACAGTTTGGTCGAAAGCAAATTGCCATGTGAAACTTTTCCAGCGAACCCATTCGAGGTTGCCGCTACTTTGCTCCTGTGGATGTTCAAGCAATAACCGGTGCTTGCCTTCTCTACGATAGAATTCTGTCTGTGTGGCAGCCCAACTTGTGTATTCGCTATCTGTGCCTGTCTCCCCCTTGGAGACAAGGTAGCACTTCATAGGACATGCCATGAAAGCCTCAAACAGGCAAGAAGTAACTGTCGCTGCAGAATCCTTTGTGGCGGGTAAGGTTTTTGCCGATTTTAATTGGCTGTCCACGCGATTTCTCCTCCGCTTAACTCCCTAAAGATTTCCGTACCGCTTCAGGCCGAGCAAGCAACGAAGTTTTAGTTATTGTATGCCGGATACAATTCTAGTGCACATCACATGACGATCGAGTGGAATGCCAGTCACAGAAGTGTCAACCGATTCGACAGCGACTGGGCAAGCAGCAGCTGGAGTGTTAACAGCGTTGGGCTAGATCACGTGGTGCTGGAAAGTTTCGCAGACCATTTACATGCAACCCATAACGCAGCAGGTTTCCCACACTCGATCGGTGGCATCATTTCTGTGACTGCCTATCATCTTGATGGATTCCACCCAAGCCCCTCGAACTGGGTCTCGCATGCACCAGAACCAGAGACCTACGCGCTCTTCATGGCCGGCCTTGGACTGATAGGATTCATCGCACGCCGCCGTAAGAATAGCCAAGCATAATCAACGGTAATTCAGAAACACTCACGGGGGCTTCGGCTCCCGTTTTTTATCAGGCTCCAGCAGTATGTGATGTCTCTCTGTAGCAGATCACTCCATCTAATCAGTGGCCTGATCCGGATATATCAATAAACGTCAGTCGCTCACTCGCGTCATTTAATTCTTCGTTATCCTGAATACACCCTGAATTTTTCTCACGCCGCACCCGCTACCAAAAGACACTCTCTCAGCAACACTCACTCAACGGTCAGCATGAATCCTATAGGCCGAATGGCCCATCACCCCTCTCGATAGATTTGTTATTAATGCCATTCGGAGAGCGAAGGTTAAAGGATGCTAATGACAAAACTTCGCATAATCAAATACTCGAATCAATGCTAAAAAATATCGGGAATTTTTTAGATTCGGTGAAAGAAAAAGCTGTGAAATCGGCCACAAACAAGCCTAGTTGTGAGCAATTACTCGAGCATTACCGGAATAAGCTTGTATATCTATAAAACAGATAAGCAAATGAGATTAAGTTGTTTTTAAGTATAAAGACCGTCTGTTAATCTCTCGCCCATCGATCTCTATCACTCTATCAGGTGCAGTAAATGACTAACATTATCTCATTGGAAAAAAAGCATGTTGCATCGGCAAAACGGGTGCCAGCAGATATCAAGCAGGAAATCCTGCGTGCCGTTGCCGGTATCGAATATGGGTCGGTTGAAGTGGTGATCCACGATAGAAAAGTTGTGCAGATTGAGTGTAGGGAGAGGATTCGTATTGGTCATGGAAATTCAGAAAGTAAGGATACGAAATCGTGATGCTTTAAATATTACGTGTTGCCAAATAAGACTATTTTAGTTTGGCAACGAAACACCCACCGACCATAAATATGGAGGTGAAAATAATTAATTGATAGCGGTGACCGACCGGAATGCCGGAGGAGCCATTTAGGAGAAGGCAGTGAAATACTATCGGCAAATCGTACTTGCATCGGCAATCGGAATATTACCCATTGCGCCGATTCAAGCAAATGTGAATAACGGACAATCTGGAAAAGAGCAATCCACCAGGCAAGGAGTTCAGCAGTTAGCTCAGGCCGGAGCGTCTGCTACGTCCAACAATCGGGCTGAGTCAGAAGGTAACAATTACAAGTGGTCGATTAAGGCACCAGATCAGCCTATTGCTCCACCCGATCCTAATCAGTATCTGTATCTGGACCGTGAGTATGGTTGGTGGGAACAGTCCGAAACAAAATCGGCAGGGGCCAAAAAATCCTTGAGCTATCACCGTCGTGCCGATAGCTATGCGACCAATCCAGACTCCGATCCACCCAGATATGTTCGCCAACTAAGCGAGATCGGTATCGAAGCATTCAAGAACGTGGATTGGTTGGATATTGGTCTCGAACACCGTACGCGTTATGAGAATCGTCATAACGATATCCGGCGCGTTGAGGGTGGAGATGACAATCCTTTCTTTTTTCGCCATCGTGCCTATCTTGGGATAAAAAGAATTATTGATCCTATACGCGGTGCAGTTGAGTTTCAGGATTCAAGGGTTTACAACAATAAATATCCGAGTACCGACCAAGAGAACAATCCCTACGATTTGATTCAGGCATATGGTGAACTTTATTTCAAAAATGCGTTGGGTCAGGATGATCGTGGACAAGATACACCGGCTAGACTCCGAGTGGGCCGCATGGCCTATGAGGTAACTGATCGCCGATTTATAGCGCGAAATGAATGGCGTAATACGACGAATACTTTTGAAGGGTTTCGCTTAAATCTAGGCAGACAGGATAACCCATGGGAACTCGATCTATTTGGACTTCAGCCGGTAAAAAGGCTGCAGACTGAATTTGATAGACGTAATGATCACTTGTGGTTTTATGGTGCGATCGGCACTTGGCGCAAGTGGTCAGACGTTATCACCATACAACCCTACTACATGGGGCAAAAGCAAACTGCCGATGCACTTGGCAGGACGAACACTAACAAACTTGAACGAGAGATCCATATGCCAGGTATCCGTGCCTATGGAAAGGTCGGTGACTGGTTTGATTACGATGCGAGCTTTAATTATCAACTCGGATATCAGCAGGACACGCTTGGAACTCAATCTGGAGCCAATAAATTCAAGCATGAAACGATTGATGCGCAAGGTTATACCATTGAGGCTGGTCGAACCTTTAAGAGTTACGCTTGGAAGCCACGAGTAAGCGCATTTTATGGTTATGCATCAGGCGACAAAGACCCTAACGATAACGTAAATAATCGATTTGATCGGTACTTTGGTTTTGCACGACCTTGGTCAGCTGATCACTATGTGATTTATGAAAATATTAAAGCACCTAAGATCAGATTTGACATCCAGCCGACTCAGAAATTCGGAATAGAGGCAGGGTATTCATTGTTTTGGCTGGCCAATAAAAAAGACCGATTGTTCGATTCCTTTGACGGGAATATAAGTGTTGTCAAGGATCCCGGCTTAAATCGCAACAAGTTAGGAACCTGGGGCGACTTTGTTGGGGGAGCATTTGAGGGGAGGCTTCGTTATCAGCCCAATCCAAAAGTTAATACCGTACTTGGATACACGCACTTTACGGCAGGAAATTTTGTAGAAAACGCTATCGCAGCAGCACCAACTCATATTCATCAACGTTCAGGTAATACCGATTTCCTCTACTTTGAAGTTGTGATTAGCGCTTTTTAAATTGAATTTACTTAAACATCATCTCTAAAGGAAAGATCATGAATATTAAAACCTGGCTGCCAGCAGCTTTACTAGCGAGTCTAATAATCAGCAGCAACGCATCTGCGGAAAGAACCTTACTCAATGTGTCCTATGATCCAACACGAGAGCTATACCAAGAATTTAATGCCTCGTTCATCAAACAGTGGCAGGCAAAAACAGGAGAGAAGGTCTCCATTAAGCAATCCCATGGCGGTTCTGGTAAGCAGGCACGATCGGTAATTGATGGTCTTGAGGCGGATGTGGTGACCCTGGCTCTGGCGAATGACATCAATGCAATCGCTGAAAAATCGAAACTTCTGACAGAAGATTGGCAGAAGAAACTTGCTCGTAATAGCACTCCCTATACCTCGACCATCATCTTCTTGGTCCGTAAGGGCAATCCGAAGGGGATCAAGGATTGGAATGATCTGGCCCGACCCGGCGTATCCGTGATCACTCCAAATCCAAAAACTTCTGGTGGTGCACAGTGGAATTATCTAGCGGCGTGGGAATATGGCAAGCGGAACTTTGGTGATGACAGAGCCAAAGAGTTTGTTGCCGATATCTACAAGAATGTATCGGTGCTGGATTCGGGTGCACGTGGATCTACCACAACTTTTGTTGAACGTGGTGTCGGAGATGTATTTATCGCATGGGAGAATGAGGCCTTACTGGCGATCAAGGAATATGGTCCAGGCAAGTTTGAAATGGTGGTCCCATCACTCAGCATACTCGCTGAGCCTCCCGTTGCAATCGTAGACAAGGTGGTAGACAAGAGGGGTACGCGTGATCTGGCCGAGGCCTATCTGCAGTACCTTTATTCAGAGGAGGGGCAGGAGATCGCTGCAAAGAATTTTTACAGACCATCCAATCAGAAGGTTTCAGCAAAGTATGGCAAGCAGTTTCCGGTAATTGCGATGTTCAGAATTGATGAGGCCTTCGGCGGATGGAAGAATGCGCACAAGATACACTTTGCCGATGGCGGTACGTTTGATCAGATCTATCAGAAGTAACTGCGGCACTGGAAAAATAGGCTATGACCATTTCTGTAGGCCAGGATAAATTAGCACAGCGTATTCAGGCGGCCACTGATTATTTGTTGCGTTACTCAGAAGATGGCTGGATAGCCGGATACTTCTCCAACTGCTGGCTATCGAGCATTTTCCAACCAGTCTTCGGCGTGAACGGACGCGAGGTAGTGGGACATTCAGCTTCTATCCGATCCGACACTAGCGACGAAGGTGCGTTATCAGCCCTTGTCCTAGCGGGAACAGACGCGCAGTTGGTACATTTTGATCGCCTGTGCCGCACAATCCATGCCCTCAATTATTTCGGCGACGATTCCCGACCTGGCAGTCTGCTTGTCAGCGTGCAGCCACGCCTCCTGGAGAGCGTCAAGGATGACCATGGACACGTGTTTAAAAAGATACTTGATCTGATTGGTGTGAAGACATCACGCGTGATTATTGAAATCCCGATTGAAGTGAATCGTGACTGGAGGCTGCTCAAAAACGTGATCAGCAACTATCGCCATCACGGCTATCAAGTCGCGGTCAATCACGGCGGCGCAAATGACGACTGGATGGAAGACACGGGGGGGTTGTATTTTAAGGGTCTGTATTTTATGCCCCCTGACATTGTGCGAGTGAATGCCTCTGCTCTTGTACGGAATAACGAGACGAAGTTGCTGGTTGATGCAGTTCACCACTCCGGGGGGAGGCTGCTGGTGTGTGATATCGAAACGGCGCAGCAGATGGCTACTGCTATTCACGCTGACGCGGATTATCTGCAGGGCCGCTTTCTTGGGGAGCCGATACATGCGATTGCTACCGTTGCGGCACATGCCGCTGTGACCGGGCAGCAATTGGAGTATGCATGGTGAGTGCACGTCGGTGGGTACGAGAATATGGCAAATACGGGAAATACGGTCTATTTTGATAGATGAACATTTTGAAACATTCAAATTTACTTAATTAAGGAGCATCAAATGGCAGGTATTCAGGCAGATATTCATCAAGGACACACAGCGCTAGGAGACGTAGCGGCTCGCACGCTTTCCAATGCTACCAAGACCGTTCCAATGATGGGGACAATCACGCCGCGTTGGCTCACTCATCTGTTGCATTGGGTTCCCGTCGAGGCAGGTATTTACCGTCTCAACAAGGTGAAGGACCCCGAGCAGGTTGAAGTGGATTGCTCCGCCAAGGACGAGCGTGAATTACCCGCTACATTTGTGGACTACGAAGAATGGGGCCGGGAATACGTGCTGAGTGCGGTGAATACGGTACTGGATGTACATACCCGCGTTTCTGATCTTTACAGCAGTCCGCACAACCAGATCCGTGAACAGCTTCGTCTGACTATCGAGACTATAAAGGAACGTCAGGAAAGTGAGCTTATTAACAACAAGGAGTACGGTCTGCTTAATAATGTCGCCAAATCCATGAAAGTGAAGACGCGCACAGGTGCGCCGACGCCGGATGATCTGGATGAATTGATTGCGCGCGTCTGGAAAGAGCCTGCTTTCTTTCTGGCACACCCTCATGCGATTGCCGCATTCGGCCGCGAGTGTACCTTTCGTGGCGTACCACCCCCTACTGTAACCATGTCTGGCTCGCAGTTTTTGACCTGGCGTGGAATCCCGCTGATTCCTTGCGACAAGCTCAGGATTACTGGTGGCAAGACTAATATCCTACTGGCGCGCACGGGCGAGAGCCGTCAAGGTGTAGTCGGGTTATATCAACCCGGGTTACCAGGTGAGCAGGGCATGGGATTGTCGGTACGCTTCATGGGCATCAATCATAAGGCCATCGCTTCCTATTTGGTTTCGCTCTATTGCTCCCTGGCAGTACTAACTGACGACGCCCTCGGCGTACTCGAAAACGTCGAAGTGGGTAGATATCATGAGTACAAGTAGTCTCGATAACTTGGTAAGCGGAGACTTGAACGCGGCATCCAGCTACTTGCCGGATGTCGAGTTGCTTACGCGCCTAGCGAACGAACTATTTTCTATTTCGCCAGGGGTGATGCCAGCCGCTGGCGTACCATCTCAGGCGACAGCTGAGGCGCCGCTGGAGATCCCCACATTCACCACGGATCACCCCTATGCGGGAGTTTCCCCTTCTCCCATCCCGTTATTGCGTACCCCGCTTGCGCCGACAAAGGAGAGAGATTCAACCTCACCGGGAGCAGTGCAAGGTATAGGTGCGCCGTCTTCGGTGGCGGCTACGCCGACGCTGGAGATTCCCTCGTTCGCTGCGGATCACCCCTATGCGGGAATTTCTCATTCTCCTTCACTCATCCCGTTACCATTTGAAGCTGAGTTACGTGATCTTCTTACTCCGCTGAAGAACATCACGCCTATGCATGCAGGCACCCCCACCAGTCCAACCTGGGGATCATCGTTCTATTTTCTCGATGAGATCACATCGTCTGGTCGAACCGGGCAGTTGCCGCTGATAGCTTCCGCGCACCCGCCTTTCGATGTCAACGCCGTGCGACGCGACTTCCCGATCCTGCAGGAACTGGTCAACGGCCGGCCCCTGATCTGGCTGGACAATGCCGCTACGACGCAGAAACCACAGACTGTCATCGACCGCCTTACTTACTTCTACCAGCACGAGAACTCCAACATTCATCGTGCGGCACATGAACTTGCAGCACGTGCCACCGATGCTTACGAGCTATCACGGGGTAAAGTCCGCCACTTCCTCAATGCGCCGTCCGTAGACGAAATTATCTTTGTCCGTGGCACCACCGAGGGCATCAACCTTGTTGCCCAGAGTTGGGGACGGCAAAATATCTGTGAAGGTGATGAAATCGTGATCACCTGGCTGGAACACCACGCCAATATCGTGCCGTGGCAGCAGTTGTGCAACGAGAAGGGTGCTAGGCTGCGCGTGGTGCCGGTGGATGACAATGGTCAGGTGTTGTTGGATGAATATCAGAAACTGCTCGGTCCACGCACTAAACTGGTAGCGTTCTCGCAGGTCTCAAACGCGCTGGGTACCATAACACCCGCCCGTCAAATTGTGGAAATGGCGCACCGGGTAGGCGCGCGCGTGCTGGTAGACGGTGCGCAATCCGTCTCGCACATGCGGGTCGATGTGCAGCAGATCGACTGCGACTGGTTTGTTTTTTCTGGTCACAAGGTATTCGGTCCAACCGGTATCGGTGTTCTATTCGGAAAAGCTGAACTACTCAATGCCATGCCACCATGGCAGGGCGGTGGCAACATGATCCAGAATGTCGCTTTCGATAAAACCACATACCATGATGCCCCTGCTCGCTTTGAGGCCGGTACAGGTAATATCGCAGATGCAGTAGGTTTGGGTGCCGCGATTGACTATGTTGAACGCATCGGCATCGATAACATAAACCGCTACGAGCATGGACTGATGGCTTATGCGACGCGGGGCCTCAGCACGGTTCCTGGTCTGCGACTTATCGGCACTGCGCCGGAAAAAGCCGGGGTGCTGTCTTTTGTGCTGAAGGGATTTACCACCGAAGAGGTTGGCGAGGCGTTGAATCGCGAAGGTATTGCGGTACGTTCAGGCCATCATTGCGCGCAGCCCATCTTGCGCCGTTTTGGCCTGGAGGCTACGGTACGTCCGTCACTCGCGCTCTACAACACCTGCACAGATATCGATGTACTGGTAACTGTATTACACCGCATCCAGGGTAGCCACGGCAGTGCTTGATTCAAGATAATTCAGTAGTGAATGGGTGTAGATCGGTGATCTAAGGGACTTCTGAACAAATTTTCAGTGGAGAGCATTGTTGGGACAATCGACATGATCACAAGGGGGACGAACAACATGAGCCGACATGAGTTTGTAGCTTATTCGCTCGGTGGAGATTCCTAGGTTCCATCTCCCAGACATACTAACTAAAAGTAGTTTCAAAATGTCACACTGGTTCAAGGATAACACTCAATCCATCGGTCCAAGGGGTGGCAACATAATGGCAATTCTCGAAGAAATAATACGCTCCCTGCCCAAAGAAGCGCATCTGCAGATCGATACGATTGTGGCCGAGTTGCGTACTTTGCGTGTGGCCTCGCAGGAACACCGGCAGCGGCGCGACCGCCCAGTCAAACTTCCCTCGCGCAAGGCACTGGTCGGTATTGTGGATGGATTAAGCGCCGCGTTGTTCCCAAACCGCCTAGGCTCACCAGAGCTTACCGACGATGGCATTGATTATTACGTTGGGCATACGCTGGATGTGACATTACGAGAGTTGCTGGTACAAGTGCGCTGCGAGTTACATTTTGCTTCGGGCTTGGAAATCGTCAGCGATGCGGATCATGAGCAGGCGATTGCCATTATCCGTGCATTTGCCAAGCGCTTACCCGATATACGCAACATGCTGGATGGCGATATTTGTGCGGCCTACGAGGGTGATCCGGCCGCACGTAGCATCGACGAGGTACTAGTCTGCTATCCAGGTATTATTGCCATCAAACACTATCGGCTTGCCCATGAACTATATGACTTGGGTATACCTCTAATCGCACGCATGATTTCTGAAATTGCACATTCGGCTACCGGTATCGATATTCATCCAGGCGCGCAGATTGGCAGCAGTTTTTTCATCGACCATGGCACAGGTGTCGTTATCGGCGAAACGGCTATCCTTGGTAAAAACGTGCGTTTGTACCAAGCGGTGACCTTGGGCGCCAAGCGCTTCCCGGTGGATGAGCATGGTGCGCTGGTGAAGGGTAATGCCCGGCACCCAATCGTCGAGGATGATGTTGTCATCTACGCGGGCGCTACTATTCTCGGCCGCATCACCATCGGCCGTGGTTCGACCATCGGCGGCAGTGTCTGGCTTACACATAGTGTTCCACCTGGCAGCAGCATTTCACAAGCACAGATGCGCACCTAGATATTTAAAGGTGATCCGGCACTTAATCGATTCCACCTAGATCGGCCTTGTCTATCAACTGGGTTGATACTTGACCTTTCAGTATCTTGATTGTGTGGAAGATACTGAAGAGGCTCTTGTATCATCATGCTGTAGGCAAACTTGAGAACTTATTAAGCTGCTGAGAAAGTAAGTTTCACCTGCACCATTACAAGTATTTGAACATTCTTGGGGAAACAATAGTATGAACTTTCAACAGCTACGCATCATCCACGAAACGGTCCGGCAGAATTACAATCTGACAGGAGCAGCAAATGCCCTGTTTACCTCCCAATCTGGTGTCAGTAAGCATATAAAAGATCTGGAAGATGAATTGGGTATTGAGCTGTTTGTGCGCAAGGGAAAGCGGCTGCTTGGATTGACCGACCCCGGCAAGGAATTAGTAAAGATCGTTGAACGCATTCTGCTTGATGCAAAGAACGTCAAACGCCTGGCCGAACAGTTCAGCAACCAGAACCAAGGGCGGCTAACCATTGCGACCACACATACACAAGCGCGCTATGCGTTACCGCCTGTGGTGACTCAATTCAAGAAAGCATTCCCCAATGTGCATCTTGTTCTGCATCAGGCCAATCCTCGGGAGATCGTATCGTTGTTGCTCGACGGCATCGCAGATATCGGCATTGCTACCGAGGCCCTAGAGAGCGTCGCGGAGCTAGCGTCTTTCCCCTACTACTCCTGGCATCACGCTGTCATTGTGCAACCTGGGCATCCATTAGAGTCGGTGCATCCCCTCACGCTTGAAGCAATTGCTGAATTCCCGATTATCACATACCACGAAGGCTTTACTGGGCGAACGGGAATTGATGAGGCATTTGCCAAGGCAGGATTGATATTCGACATCGCCATGTCGGCACTGGATGCCGACGTCATCAAAACTTACGTAGAACTCGGACTTGGGATAGGCATCGTCGCCTCAATGGCAGTCAATCCGGCGCGTGATACGGGACTCAATCTGCTCGATAGTTCGCACCTATTCCAGAAAAATACTACCAATATCTCTGTCCGGCGCGGCCATTACCTGCGCGGGTACGCCTATCGTTTCATCGAATTTTGCCTGCCATCACTAAGTGAGGGAGCAATTCGCTCAGGGGTCAAGCCCGAAGTGGACTTAGAGCTGGATGATTGAACTGTCAGGTTAAAATCCATTTTACGCACGTCGCCGTAAGAATGGCCAAGCTTAACCAAAGGTAATTCAGAAACACTCATGGGAGCTTCGGCGGTTTCGCATAGTCATTAATCCTTACCACGGAACTTTCAAATGCAGTCTGATCAATTTCATAACCGGTGAAAGTTGCACCGAGTTTGAGAGCGCAAATGCCCGTCGTACCCGCACCCATAAACGGATCTAATACGGTATCATTTGGCTTTACAAACCGGCCCATCAAGTCCCGCATTCCACTCTCAGACTGCCCCCATTGATGGTGGGTTTTATCGTTGTCATTTGGGTTTGACTTGGTTACATCGCCAATCCAGTTACCCGCATACTCGCCGTTGGTAAACCACAAAATTGGTTTCCAAAATGTGTTAATTCGTCGAGGAAATATCTGTACTGCCTTACCGCCAGGTGTTAAATAAGCAAGCGTCCAGTGGTAAGTGAGATTTTTTTCAAGCATTGCCAGAATCGCAGGCAAATAAGACTGCCCAATCATGCAAAGCAATGAGCCACCAGGCTTCAATACGTGCGCTGAAACTTCTCCCAACTTTTCATACAGAGATAAAAACTCTTGTGGATATGGTGGATCTGTAATGATCCAATCGAACTTTATGTCGCTGTTTTTAAGTTTCTCAAAAGATTCGTTGTGTAGAGAATAACGGTCGCCAATTGATATAGCAGTTTTCATCTGCTCA
>CAJBQQ010000215.1 GCA_903957805.1 uncultured Pseudomonadota bacterium
GCTAGCGGGTATTTTAATGGCAGGGCTGCGTGGGATCCTGGTCACAACCACGGCACAAGCGACCGGTATCGATGCGAATGCCTGGCGTCCGAGCGCTTGGCTGGCATTGGTTCAGAACACTCGGATGGGACACATCTGGGCGGGGCGCACAGTCTGTGCGTTAATCGTATTGGGTGTGGTTCTTTCGATGAGCAGGGCACCTGCCACGCGCGGGCGCTATGTCTTGTGCGCAAGTATGGCCTCACTCACCTTGGCAGTGGGCTCCCTCGCTAGCCACTCAGCAGCGGATGAATTCTCTGTCACCGCAATCCTCCCGTACACAATGCATATCATCATGGCGAGCCTCTGGTTCGGGGCATTACCGGCGTTTCTGCTGGTGGTGTTCAATGCGACTCAATCAAGGCTAGCGAGTGCTGGCGATGCAGGCGCTTTAGGCGGCGGGGTGCAACTTAGGTCAGAGGAGTTGTTACAGTCGGGTGTGGTGGCACTGAAGCGGTTCTCACTGATGGCGATGCCGGTGATGCTCGCGATCGTTGCAACCGGTGTCATGATTACCGACCGGATGGTCGACTCGAGCTATGGTGCATTGGTATCGACCCCATATGGATGGATACTCAATGCCAAGCTTGCGTTACTGGCGTTGGTTCTGATGATTGCAGCACGCGCTCGTTCAACTTGGCTGCCATTACTGGAGCAGGGCCAAGAAATGGCTGTGTCCGGCGCACAGAAACTGCGTAAATGGGTCAGGATTGAATTCATACTGGCGCTGGGGATTGTGATGCTGGCGACCATCGTTGCAAATACAGTGCCGGCGAAGCATGCGCTGGTTCAGAACTGGCCTTACTCGTTCCGATTCTCAATCGATGCCACTTGGGGCGATGAGACTGTGATGATCCGTGCGTGGTCGGGCTTAGTACTCTTAATACTTGGGGTGAGTGCAATCGTTGCGGGAAGCTTTAAGCATTGGAATATGATGCGCCGTATTAGCATTCCTTTAGTCCTCGTGATTGCAGCGATGGGGGTCGCACTACCGCCGCTGTCGGTTGAGGCGTATCCCGAGACCTATCGCAAGACCCCGGTACCGTTTGACACGATCTCGATTGCCAATGGATCTGGACTTTATGCTGAGAACTGCGTGACCTGTCATGGACCTCAGGGTAAGGGCAATGGGATCTTGAGCAAGACCTTTACCAAGCCACCGGTTGATCTATTGACCGAGCCGCATACCGCTAAGCATACCGCGGGTGACTTCTTTCACTGGCTGACCTACGGTATCCCGGATACTGGGATGCCAGCCTTTGCGGGTAATCTAGCTGAAGAGGAGCGCTGGGATGTAGTGAACTACCTGCATGCGATGTCGCGTGGTTATCAGGCACGGTTAATGAGCCCACGGGTTAAGCCCAACCAACCACAGAAGTCGATGGGACCACCGAACTTCTCATACTTCGCACAAGACGGCTCTAGCGGCACGCTCAAGGATTTCCGTGAACAAAAGACTGTGATGTTGGTGCTGTTCACCTGGCCGCAGTCACAAGCTCGGCTGGAGCAACTGAGTCAGGCATATAAAACGATAATCGGCAGCAATACTCAGCTCCTTGGGGTACCGATGAATGAGGTTGAGCCGCAGGAGATGACGGCAATGATTGCAGCATTACCATTCCCGGTGGTGACACAGGGAGCGGGTGAGATTAAGCGCAGCTATGCCTTATTCCGTAGGACGCTGGAGCGACCTGACTTGCTGGGCGAGGGCATCGTGCCTGAGCATATGGAGTTACTGGTTGACCGGTATGGCTATTTACGTGCACGCTGGATTCCGGAGATGGATGGGTTGGGATGGACGGATTTGGATAGCCTGCAGCAGCAGTTGGCGCAGCTTGGTCGGGAGAAGCAGATACTTCCGCCACCGGGTGATCATGTGCACTGATATAAGTTAAGCCGAACAAAAGAATCGTTAAATAAAGGAGTGACCGAATGAATAAGACAATGGCGGCAGTTCTGCTGGGGATGGCGATAACACTACCCACTTGGGCGCATACGGACGACTATCTGGATACATTAACGACCGCTCATGGCGGGCAGTTAAGAATGGCGGGCCCCTATCATTTAGAGCTGGTTGCGAAAGATAAGGAGCTGGTGCTGTATGTAACTGACCATGGTGACAATCCAGTGAAGACAGAGGGCGGCACTGCAAAGGCAACCATTCAGATCGGTAAGGGCAAGGCAGGAGCCACGGTTAAGCTCGAGCCCGCTGGAGAGAATCAGATGAAGGGGCTGGGAGAGTTCACTTTGAAGCCTGAGAGTGTGATCGTGGTATTTGTGAA
>CAJBQQ010000216.1 GCA_903957805.1 uncultured Pseudomonadota bacterium
CGGAAGACAAGGTCTTGCCGGGCATGTTCAAGCTGGTAGAGAGTCTTTACGGCATTACCATTGCACCTGCAGAAGAATCCTCTGGCATTCAGCTCTGGCACCCTGATGTAAAATTTTTCAATATCAGTGACACTGAAGGGAGATTGATCGGTCAGTTCTACATCGACCTCTATGCACGCCCCAGCAAGCGCGGTGGTGCATGGATGGACGATGCCATCTCCCGTCGCCGCATTAGACTTGAAGGAAGCGGCGAGCACCATGTACAAGTACCGGTGGCCTACCTCACTTGTAATTTTGCCGCACCCGTCAATCTCAATGGCCAGATACGCCCAGCGCTATTCACCCATGACGAGGTCATAACCTTATTCCACGAGTTTGGCCATGGACTACACCACCTGCTCACCCGGGTAGAGGATCTCGGCGTGTCGGGCATCAATGGAGTGGAGTGGGATGCAGTGGAATTACCCAGCCAGTTCATGGAGAACTTCTGCTGGGAGTGGGATGTTCTGACCAATATGACCCAACACATAACGAGCGCAGAACCGCTACCTCGGGAATTATTCGACAAGATGCTGGCTGCAAAAAATTTCCAGAGCGGGCTCCAGACTCTACGCCAGATCGAATTTTCCCTGTTCGATATGCACCTACACTTCGACTTTGACCCCAGTGGTGAAAGAACGGTGCTACAGCTGCTGGATAAAATCCGTAAGGAAGTCGCGGTCATCTCTCCCCCGGAATTTAATCGTTTTCCTAACAGCTTCTCGCATATCTTCGCGGGTGGCTATGCGGCGGGATACTACAGTTACAAGTGGGCAGAGGTGTTATCTGCAGATGCTTACAGTCTGTTTGAAGAAAATGGTCTAGGCGGAGTACCCAATGCTCAAACCGGCGCTCGCTTTCGCGATGAAATTCTTGCCGTAGGTGGAAGCCGGTCAGCGTTAGAGTCGTTTGTTGCATTCCGTGGACGCGAACCAAAGATTGACGCACTTCTAAGACACAGTGGTATGGCCGATACGAGTGCCTAGCAGCCCGATAACTAAACAGCACTATTGAAAGTAGTGCCGCCATCAACTATCATCAATCTAATGCTTCCCTTCCACACATTTTTTCGATAGGATGTAGGTTATTCAGTATCAATTGCCCCTCTGCAACTGCCCTATTCTGACCGACCCTGATATAGCATTACCGATAGACCAAGCTTCTAACCCATCCACCATTAACAACTATAACTTTTGCATGAGGATTCTATGAGTGAGCATATCCATTACGTCTCCGACGGAACATTTGAAACCGAAGTGCTGCAATCTACCGTGCCTGTGCTCGTAGACTACTGGGCAGAGTGGTGTGGGCCGTGCAAAATGATTGCCCCCATCCTGGATGAGATAGCGAAGGAATACGCCGGTCGCCTCAAGGTGGCCAAGCTCAATATCGACGAGAATCAAGCAACTCCACCTAAATATGGGATCCGTGGCATCCCCACACTGATGCTATTCAAGAACGGCAATATTGAAGCAACTAAAGTCGGCGCCTTGTCCAAATCTCAGTTGACGGCATTTATTGACAGCCATATCTAAACCCGTTAATCTTATAAGCAGATACTCCCTTGAAGCGGAATAATCATAGAGTCACCGCTTCTGGTTCCTGTCTCACCCCATCAGCAACTCCCTCAAACGCTCTCTAAAGTTTTACACCCTACGTTCTTCCACCTGCGAGTTCCCGCCCATGCATCTATCAGACCTTAAGAACCTCCATGTCACCGAACTGGTCGATATGGCCATTACCAATGAAATCGACGGCGCCAACCGGCTACGTAAACAGGATCTGATTTTTGCTTTACTGAAAAATCAGGCTCGCAAGGGGGAGAGTATTTTTGGCGAGGGCACGCTAGAAGTCTTGCAGGATGGTTTTGGTTTCCTCCGATCACCGGACACTTCGTACTTAGCGGGACCAGATGATATCTACGTCTCACCCAGCCAGATCCGGCGATTTAATCTCCATACCGGCGATTCAATAGATGGGGAGATACGTACCCCAAAGGATGGTGAACGCTACTTCGCACTGGTGAAAGTAGACAAGGTCAATGGCGAGCCTCCAGAAAATTCAAAGCACAAGATCCTGTTTGAGAATCTCACCCCGCTATTCCCCACCAAACGACTGCAACTTGAACGCGATATCAAGGCCGAGGAAAATATCACCGGCCGCATCATTGATCTGATAGCCCCCATCGGCAAGGGACAGCGCGGTCTACTGGTAGCGAGCCCAAAATCTGGGAAAACGGTGATGCTGCAGAATATAGCGCATGCCATTGCAGCCAATCACCCAGAAACTATACTGATGGTGCTACTGATAGATGAACGTCCGGAGGAAGTGACCGAGATGATCCGCTCGGTCAGAGGAGAGGTCATCTCTTCCACCTTCGATGAGCCTGCAGTACGTCATGTTCAGGTAGCAGACATGGTGATTGAAAAAGCAAAACGCTTGGTAGAGCACAAGAAGGATGTGGTGATACTGTTGGACTCAATCACCCGTCTAGCACGTGCATACAATACAGTGGTTCCAGCATCCGGAAAGGTGCTGACTGGGGGCGTTGATGCCAATGCGCTGCAACGTCCAAAACGGTTCTTTGGTGCCGCCCGTAATATTGAAGAGGGTGGCTCACTCACCATCATCGCAACCGCGCTAGTCGATACCGGTTCACGGATGGATGATGTGATCTATGAAGAGTTCAAGGGCACCGGCAATATGGAAATTCATCTCGACCGGCGCATGGCCGAGAAACGCACCTACCCGGCCATCAATGTCAATCGATCTGGTACACGTAAGGAAGAGTTGCTAATCAAATCAGATGATCTGCAGAAGATTTGGGTATTGCGCAAGCTCCTCTACCCAATGGACGACATGGACGCGATGGAATTCTTGCTTGATAAGATCAAGGCTACAAAAAGTAATGCAGACTTCTTCGACTCGATGCGGCGCGTCTAGGTTACTGCCTACACTAGCAACGCGCTGCACTGATGCCGATACCATAGTTGCAACCCCTTCCAGATTAAAGGATAATGCCCTCTTTTCCGCTCTGCAATTCGCAGGGTGGGAGCAGATCAAGGATAAAAGTCATGAAAGCAGAAATTCACCCAAATTATCAGGAAATCGCCGTGACATGTAGTTGCGGAAATACTTTCCAAACTCGTTCCACGATGAGCAA
>CAJBQQ010000217.1 GCA_903957805.1 uncultured Pseudomonadota bacterium
TCAAAAGCGCCATTCGACCTATTCGATCGTGAGCACAGACACGGCATCAAGCTCTATGTGAGACGGGTATTCATCATGGATGATGCGGAACAGTTGCTTCCTAACTACCTACGTTTTGTACGCGGGGTGATCGATTCGAATGATCTACCGTTGAATGTCTCGCGTGAAATTCTGCAAGAATCGAAAGATATCGAGTCGATCCGTGCGGGGGCAGTGAAGAAGGTGCTCTCCCTGATAGAGGATCTGGCTCAGGGTGAGGAGGGGAGTGATCAGGAGAAATTTAAAACCTTCTGGAAGGAGTTTGGTCAGGTCTTGAAGGAGGGTGTGGGTGAAGACTATGCCAATCGAGAACGTATTGCCAAACTGCTGCGCTTTGTTTCAACTCATACCGATGGAGATGATCAGAGCGTTTCATTGAACGACTATATCGGGCGGATGAAGGTGGGTCAGGAGAAGATTTACTATGTGACCGCTGATAGTCTCAAGTCCGCCAGAAGCAGTCCACATCTCGAGATTTTCCGTAAGAAGGGGATCGAGGTGATACTTCTATCGGAGCGTGTTGATGAGTGGTTAGCGACGAACCTGACCGAGTTCGAGGGTAAATCTCTTCAGTCGATCTCCAAGGGTAGTCTGGATTTAGGTGGGCTTGAGGATGAGTCAGAAAAGAAAGAGCAGGAGAAGGAGGCAGGGGAATATAAAGATCTGACCGAGAGGATCAAGGGTGTTCTCGGTGAGCAGGTGAAGGAGGTACGAGTCACCCTAAGGCTGACAGAGTCTCCAGCCTGCTTGGTTGCAGAGAGCCATGATATGGGTGGTAACCTTGAAAGACTCCTTAAATCAGCGGGTCAGAAGGTAAACCATGCCAAGCCGATCCTTGAAATCAATCCACACCATCCAATGGTGCAACGGTTGAAGTATGAGGAGGAGCGCTTTGTCGATTGGAGCCATATTCTATTTGATCAGGCTCTGCTGGCAGAGGGTGGTCAACTCGAGGACCCAGCCGGGTTTGTCAAAAGACTTAACGAGCTACTGCTGTCGACCACTCTGAGCGGGAAGTAGGGTCTGAGTCGGAGATGTGACGGGCCTAGCTACTCCCGAGAGCTACGATCAGACCGCTCGTCACAAACCCCGCTGGCAGCCATATTTTCATTTTATTGGTCAGTGGGCGACTTTCGACCCATTTGTAGAAAAGAGCACCCCCAAGAATGCTGATGCCAAAGGCCAGTACCAACCCAAATAGGTTGGTCACTGCTTGGTGCGGGAGAAAATGGAAGAAGGCCGCATTCACGACCAGGCATAGCGGGAAGTGAACAAGGAAGATGGAATAAGAGATGCGTCCCAGATAGGTTAAGAAGTTTGGGATGGAACACCTTTCCAAGATTCCATACTGTCTGGCAAATCCCAGTAGCAGCATCACCATCGTTGCGACCGCTATCCGGCCACGGAAATCCACCATCAGGGATGCAACTGCCAGGGCACCGAGTAATAGAAGCCAGAGGACAGGTCGATCCTTGTTTGAAGTCCAGTAGGCTAAAATCCCTAGACCATACGAGCCAAAAAAATAGAGTGCGGTCTCGTCCCAGAAATCATTTCTATTGAATGTGAATAGTGAGGCTATGGTCAAGCTGACAATTAAAATCAGGGCGGTCGATTTAAACTGAGGGTATCGGTCCTCGATCATTCTGGATAGCCAGAACAGAGATACCGAGAGTACGAATAGCTGAAAATCAATGGCCACGAACCAGACCCCTGCCGATAGAGCCTCCTGATTGAGCAGGTCTTGCAGTAAAAATATATGAGCCAGAAGTTGAATGAGGTCAGGTGCTGCGGAGATGGATTCATGAGACATCCACTGCCGAGCCAGGGATGAGCATACGATCGCTAGTGTCAGTGCTGCAAGGTACGGGATCACTAACCTGATGTAGCGTCTCTTAATGGATTGAACTGGGTCAGCAACCAGTGGTACTCCGAGCGGCACAAGCTTCCCCGCCATCAGAAATCCTGCCACCACAAAGAAGACCTGAACGGCCATCCTCGCATACTCTCGTAGCCATTCGATCAGTCCTGGAATCAGCGGGTAGGCCAGGTCCGACATGGGCCCGTAGATAGATAGGTGATGGGATACAATCAGAAGGCAGGAGATGGCCTTGAGTGCATCCACCAGGGGCATTCTCGAGACATCGGTGCTCATTCTGTTGCAGTCTTAGCCTGCAACCACCCGTCTAGTGATATGCCTGAGAGCTGCCTCGACCTGATCAATCAGAATGAGGCAGAGCTCACCCGCTTTGAGATTTGCAAAGGCGGCATCGATGGCTACAAACTCTCCTCGAATCTCCTTAATCTCGCGGGTACGCTTGGCATTCTCTAACCCTTTCCGTAACAGCCCCAGCACCTCTCCATCTGCACGTCCACGCTGGCACTGGTCCTGATAAAGAACGACCTCATCGAATGCATCACCAAGGATCTCTGTCTGCTGACGGATATCCTCGTCGCGTCGGTCACCGGCACCACTGATGACTACAGACCTTCGATTTGCAGGCATATTATCGATTGCGGATACCAACGCTCGGATCGCATCGGCATTATGGCCATAGTCCGCGATCAGTGTAGCCCCACGATGATTGAAGAGATTAAAGCGACCGGGTGCGGTCTGTGCATCACTGACAAAGGTAGCCAATCCGGCGCGAATGATTGCCCAATCAAGAGCGAGCGCCCAACCAGCACCGATGGCGGCCATTGCATTCTCGATCTGGAATCCGATGGTCCCATTCTGGGTGATCGGAATGCCACTCAACGGGATTCGGTATTCAACACCGGTCTCTGAGGCCACGATCGAATCCCCGTCGAGATAGATGACGCGTTTACCCTGGGATCGGTGCATGGCGATGACCGGGTGATTAGGATCTTGGGCAAAGAAGGTCACTGAGCCTGGACAGCCATCGGCCATACTAACCACGAGCGGGTCGGCGGCATTGAGCACAGCGACCCCGGTGTCAGGCATGATACTTCGCACAACGATTTGCTTAACCAGCGAGAGATCTTCAGCAGTGTGGACATGTGCAAGTCCGAGATGGTCGCCCATACCGATATTGGTAACGACCGCCACTTGGCAAAGGTCAAAACCAAGACCCTCTCGCAGCAATCCGCCTCGTGCAGTCTCAAATACCGCCGCATCAACGTCGGGATGGATTAGGACATTCTTCGCACTCTTGGGTCCGCTGCAGTCACCGATATCGATACGATTTCCCTCGACGTAGACACCATCTGTATTGGTCATTCCGACCCGCAAGTTGTGACTGCTGAGGATATTGGCGATAAGACGTACGGTGGTGGTCTTGCCATTGGTTCCGGTGACGGCAATCACGGGGATTCGTCCATCGTCCCCCTGGGCAAACATACTATCGATCACCGCCTCTCCGACCGCACGGCCTATTCCTGATGAAGGTTGAAGGTGCATGCGAAGGCCTGGGGCAGCATTCACCTCGATAATGCCTCCACCTTGTGCTTCTAGGGGGGCGCTGACACTATTGCAGAGGACATCAATTCCGCAGATATCGAGACCGATCATTTGAGCCGCCTCTACCACTCGTGCAGCCAGCTCTGGATGGACCTGGTCGGTCACGTCGGCGGCTGAGCCGCCGGTAGAGAGATTCGCATTATTACGCAGAGTCACGCATTCGCCGTGCGCGGGAATGGATTCAGCAGTGAACTCTTGAGTTGCGAGATGGGAGAGTGCAGTCTCATCAAAACTTATTCTTGTGAGAGGCATGGCATGTCCATTGCCACGTCTTGGGTCGGCATTGACCTGATCCACCAGATGTCGAATGGTATGGACACCATCACCGACCACTTGAGGGGGGTCACGCCTGGCGGCTGCAACCAACTTATTGCCGATCACCAGCATGCGGTAGTCATGGCCGGGGATGTAACGCTCAACCAGGATATCTTCACTGACTTCAGCTGCAACCGCATATGCGGACTCTATCTGTTCACGACTTACGAGATTTACTGATACACCCTTACCCTGATTGCCGTCCTGCGGCTTAATCACGATCGGTCCTCCGATCTCGCAAGCGGCAGCCCATGCATCAGTCGCACTCACGACGGGGCGCCCCGTTGGAACTGGAATGCCTGCTGAATGCAGTAGTAACTTGGTCAACTCTTTATCTTGAGCGATGGATTCAGCAACAGCACTGGTCCGATCGGTCTCACTGGCTTGGATACGTCGTTGCCGACTACCCCATCCGAATTGGACCATACTACCATCGGTTAATCGCCGGCATGGAATGCCACGATCTGCCGCAGCATGGACAATGGCGCTGGTGCTGGGTCCGAGACGGACTTCCTCATCCAGTTCTTGAAGACGGTGCAATGCATCAACCAGATCAAAGGGAGTGTCATCCATTGCAGCAATGCATAGCTCTTGTGAGAGTTCGAGGGCGAGCCTACCGACCGATTCCTCGGTGTATTCAACAATGACCCGGTATGTATCGGTCTTTGATGTTTGCACGGTATGGGCGAAATTGACCGAGCAACCGGCCCGTTTCTGAAGGGCGAGGGTGACAATTTCTAGCATATGAGCCATGGACACGGATGCAGGGTGCTTGCCTGATTGAAGTAGCGCGACTCCTGGGAGACGCTCATTCAATCGGGCTATAAATTTTGGTATTTCGTCTGGGGTGAACTCCTCGCTACTGCAGGTAACAATGGCCTCTATGGATGTACGTTGACTCCACAGATTGGGACCACGGAGTGCGTGGACGCGTGATACTTTCATAAATAACTTCCTTGAGTTTCCTGATCGGCCTGGCGGGAGAGATGTCCCACCTGTTCAGATCCGGCGGTTGCAATTCCACTACAAATCAGTTCTGGCGTAATGCCGAGTGCCCATGCGGCTGCGACTGCTGCCAGAATGTTCTCAATCTGTTCGATCGAGCGTCCATTATCTGTCAGGGTGATACGGGATAGATTGATCAGCGCCACCTCATCAGCACCTGTGGCAAGAGTGATCTCTCCATCTCGAACGATTACAGCACGGCCGCCATGAGTCTTTTGTGAGAGATGAGCCGTGATAGCGGGTAACTCTGGATCAAGGCTGAAGTAGATGACCTCCCCGTTGCATAACTTGGACATCTCGACGAGCATTTCCACGCGTGCATTAAGTACCGCGGTACCGGTTGGTAAGATCATATCGATCACATCATCCACTGCTGCGGCTGTTGGCGTGATCACATCCAGTTGGGTGCGAAGGGTGGTGTAGACCTGCTCGGGGGTTTTAATATCGTAGCGACCGTAGTGCTTTGTCGGTTCAACATTGGTGATGATGCCGACTTGGCAGCTGTCGTAGACGAGGCCTTCACCGAGGATGGTATCGCTGCCATTCTCAAAAACAGCCGCTTCGACCGATCGATTTATCAGAATGCGGTTGGCAGCATCCCACTTGGCACAATCGCCTTTATCAATCTGTCTGGAATTAAGATACAGGCCATCACTGCAGGCTAAACCGGTATATTTACCGGAGAGAGTCAGTAGACCGGCCACGAGATGTGCCACGGTTGTCTTGCCGTAGCTCCCGCTAATGCCCACAATCGGAATTCGACCATCATCACCACTTGGGAATAGATGATCGACAATGGCCTTGCCAACGGGACGGGGTGTACCCACAGCAGGCTTGATGTGCATCAATAGACTTGGGCCGGCATTCACTTCTACGATGGCACCACCTTGCTCGGTGAGTGGGCGTGAGATGTCAGTCGCGACGAGATCAATTCCGGCGATATCCAAACCGACAATGCGTGCTGCGAGTGAGGCGGCTGAAGCGATACTGGGGTGAACGTCATCGGTTACGTCGAAAGCGTGGTTACCATTACGCTGGATCAAGACTTCGAGATCGGCCGGCGGTACGGATTCTCCGGTAAAGCCTTGATGGGCGATCTCCATCCGTGCTGCACGATCCAATCGAATCATATTGAGAGGAAAGTCCTCCGTTGTTCCACGGCGGGGATCCGAGTTAATCTGATGATCGATCAGTTCGGTGATGGTTGACGTTCCGTCACCTATAACCGATACCGAGTCCCCACGATTGGCTGCAATAAGGCGACCCCCAACAACCAGTAAACGGTGCTCGGTGCCGAGAATGTACCGTTCAACCAGCACACCGCTACCCTCTTTTAATGCGGCTTGATAGGCCGACTCGATTTCTTCACGTTGGGTCAGTTCAATAAAAACGCCCCTTCCATGATTGCCGTCACAGGGCTTAATCACGACCGGAAGGCCGATATCTTCTGCTGCCTCCCAGGCATCTTCAGCGCTGGTGACGATACGACCTTCAGGAACAGGAACGCCGCAGGACCGGAGGAGTGACTTGGTCAGATCCTTGTCGCGAGAGATGCTCTCTGCAATTGCAGGGGTGCGATCGGTCTCAGCTGTCCAGATGTGTCGGCTACGAGCGCCATATCCGAGCTGTACTAGATTCCCTTTAGCGAGTAGGCGAGTTGCGGGGATATTGCGAGCTGTAGCTGCATCGACAATGCATGCGGTGGATGGGCCTAACCAGAGCGAGTCGACCATCCCGCGCAGGTGATCGAGTGTGGCATTAACATCGTAGACTTGTTGACCTTCCATCGCCGAGAGGACCAACTCACGAGCCGCAAAAAGAGCAGTCCGTGTGATTTCTGCATGCCAGGCACTGACGATAACCTTGTAGACGCCCCGTACCGAGGTCTCACGTGCTCTACCAAAGCCACCTCTCATCCCAGCCAGATTTTGTAGTTCAAGTGTGACATGTTCGAGGATGTGGCATGGCCAGGTGCCTTCCTCTACACGTTTCAAGAAGCCTCCACGCTCCTCGTAGCTACACCGGTGTTCAATCAGTGAAGGTAGGGATGAGGAGAGGCGTTCATAAAAACCAGGGATGGTGTTGGATGGAAAGTCTTCGAGTACTCCGATATCGACGAGGGCCTCGAGGACTGGGTAGTAGGTCCAGATATTGGGACCATTTAGATGGCGGATCTCGAGGAACTTGATATCCCTTTCAGTATGCTCAGTAGGTACGCAGGCTGGCATTAAGTGAGGCCGTACAGAGTTGATGAAGTCGAAATAACGCGGATAGCCCGGATCGGTTTACAGGTATATCAAATAATTCTGCTGTGGGAGGCTTAGTCCAGGCCTCTAATGGAGCAGTCTCCATTAGAGACTTATTGATTTATATTAGACTGTTATAGAGATGTGTGGGGTTGGACTAGAGGAATCGGTCCAGAATTTTACGACTGTGATGATCGAGCCCGAATCTGTCACGGATCAGGAAGTGAATTCCATGACTCTCGGTGATCAGCAAGGAGGGGGGGGCTAACCGTCGGATATTCTCTTCACCCTTGAGGATGAAAGTGGTCAGGCCACGGTCCGTCTCCACCTGCCAGTTGCAGGGTGTCGCAAAGCTTGAAACGCCGATGATACGCTTGATCTCTGGCATGAAATCACGACTACTGAGTTCAGATTGGATGAGTGTTCGCAATTCATCCGACAGATCGTCCAAGCTGTCGATCCAAGCCAACTCGTAGCCTTGTGGATCGATTATCGCGATCCCTTGATCGGGCGCCGCTATTGGGAAGGCTCGTACCGGGACTACCCCCTCATGTGGGCACCCATCAGGGCCGATGAATATCAGCTTCCCAAAGGCATTTCGACTCAGTTGGAAGTCAGGTTCGGTCATATCCGTCCCTCTGCCATCTTGAGTGTGATGTCTTGCCGATGTAGATCGTCCTCAGTATCGACATTGCGAGCCTGGGCCTGATAAAGGTTGAAGTAATGACCCGCTTGGGCCATCAGTTCATCATGGTTACCCACCTCAACAATGCTGCCACGGTCGAGCACAATCAGACGGTTGGCGTCACGTAAGGTGGACAGACGGTGAGCGATGGCGATGGTGGTTCGGCCTCGGACTAGGTTATCGAGCGCTTTTTGAATCTCTTTCTCAGTAGTCGTATCAACGGAGGAAGTAGCCTCATCCAGGATCAGGATCCTTGGGTCGATAAGGAGCGCACGTGCAATTGAAATCCGTTGCCGCTCACCGCCTGAGAGAGACTGGCCACGCTCTCCGGCAAGGGAGTCATAGCCGTGGGGCAGCCGTAGAATAAACTCGTGGGCATGTGCCGCCCGAGCGGCGGCAACGATCTCACCACGTGTCGCATCTGGCTTGCCGTATGCGATATTCTCCGCGATCGTACCGAAAAAAAGGAAAGGTTCCTGTAGCACGAGTCCAACATGTTTGCGGTACTCGGCCACCGGCAAGGATCGAATATCAACCCCATCGATCAGGATCGCACCCTCTGTGACATCGTAGAACCGGCAGATCAGATTGACCAGCGTACTCTTACCAGAACCGCTATGACCGACTAGGCCAACCATCTCACCCGGCTCAATCGTGACGCTGATGCCGCGTGTCACACTCCGAGTTCCATATCGAAAACCGACACCACGTAACTCGATACGTCCTGTGACGGTCGGAAGATGGACTGGATTCGCAGGCTCTGGAACACTGGAAGTTTGGTCAAGAATCTCAAAAATACGTTTGGTTCCTGCTGCCGCCTTCTGGGTAAATGAGACGATCCGGCTCATTGAATCCAGTCTCAGATAGAATCGGCTGATATAGGCCAGAAAGGCGGTGAGTACACCAACGGAGATCGCATCCTCTGAGACTTGCCAGATCCCAAAGATCCAGACCACGAGTAGTCCAATCTCGGTGAGAAGCGTTACGGTCGGAGTGAAGAGAGACCAGATCCGGTTCACCCGATCATTGACCTCGAGGTTGTGCTGGTTTGTTGCGCGGAAGCGCGATGCCTCGCGTTTTTCCTGTGCAAATGCCTTGACCACCCTCATCCCGGGGATGGTGTCGGCAAGCACATTAGTCACCTCGGCCCAGATACGGTCAACCTTCTCAAACCCGGTACGTAGCCTGTCTCGAACCACGTGAATCAGCCAAGCGATGATGGGCAATGGCAGCAGTGTCACCAGGGCCAGCCAAGGATTGATCGAGACCAGGATGGCCGCGGTCATGATGATCATCAACATGTCTGTTGCGAAGTCGAGCAGGTGAAGAGAGATGAAGATGTTGATACGGTCTGTTTCAGAACCAATCCGGGCCATCAGATCGCCAGTCCGCTTCCCACCAAAATACTCTTGCGAAAGTTTCAGGAGGTGTTCATAAGTGGCGGTACGTAGATCAGCACCGATACGTTCTGAGACCAGTGCAAGGACGTAGGTCCGTGCCCATCCAAGTGCCCATGCAAGTATTGCAGCACCGAATAGACCGGAGAGGTAGAAGGTCACCAGATCGTTATCAATCGGCTTGCCATTCTGATAGGGGATTAATACGTTATCCATCAGTGGCATGGTCATATAGGGGGGGACTAGGGTTGCTGCCGTGCTCCCCAAGGTCAATAGAAAACCGCCGAGCAGTCGCCACCTGTAGGGTCTCGCGAATCGCCACAATCGGAATAATGTCCATGTGGAGGGAGGTGTATTTATTTCCCGGTTACAGAGGGAGCACTCCTCTTGTCCAGGTGGGAGAGGGCTATCAATTACGCTGTGGCATTTAGGGCACAGGACTTGATTTGATAATGGGGGGAGTTCCCCGGTGAGTTGGTAACCGAGTTGATACATGAACCGCTCGATCAGGCGGCTTGCTGAGATATCGTTGATGAGGGTATACCGCCATCGAGCAAGGAGTGAGTTTGCATCTGAGAGTTCGAGGCTGCCAATGCCTGCATGATCCCGGCGGGTCAGTATCAGACCTTGTCGGTAGCTCCAGTCCTGCCAGGATGCATCTATCGACGGTTTAGACAATAACCGTCGGTCGGTAATAATCACCAACCCTGAAGAAAAATGTAGTCTGGCATCGAGATCAGTCTCGAGCCAGGATAATACCTCTTCCCCATCGGTCAGTTGTGACTTGACCTGGTCAACCCAGGAGGGCGGTAGATCAGATGAAGAGAGGCTCGTCGATTGCATTAACTGGAGAGCAGAGGGGATAAGTATGCAGGTGATTTTAAAATGCAGGGGAGAAGCCGGATCCCCGTTGCAGGAATGATGCAGTTCCCAATAAGTATCATTCTGATATGCTTCACAATGGTACTCCAGAAAAGACCTTGATGGATTAGAGTGTAGTCAATCTGGGGATGGATCATATGCCGAATCTCCTCGAGTATCCTGATCAGACGATTATTAACATGCGAAAATTGACGCACAGAAACTGATCCGGCATGACAAAAAAAGTTTGCTACCATTGTCGATAGAGCTGTCCATCAGTTATTTTAATTACAGGTAAATTGATCTGGCTACCCGGCAGGAGCTTTCTGATTTTCTGACTGAGACTGAGCGACGTGCCTATAAGCAGGCGCTTTTTGCGGTACGGGACGAGCACGTCGCGCTGGATATCGTTCAAGACTCTATGATGAAGCTCACTGAAAAATATGCAGCCAATCCTCCCGAGGAGCTGCCGCTTCTGTTCCAACGGATTGTTCAAAATACCATACGTGACTACTACCGCCGGCAGAAGACTCGGTCTCTATGGACGACACTATTCTCCTCATTTACACCAAACAATCGTGATAAAGAAAGTGAGGATTATGATCTGCTGGAGAACTTGCAGGTAAAGACGGATTCTAACTTTGGGAAGGACCCGCATGAGCAATTAGAGCAGTCACAACTCATTGGTTTTATTGAGGAGGCAATAAAAACTCTGCCTACACGTCAACGTGAAGCCTTCCTTCTGCGTTACTGGGAGGAAATGAATGTGGAAGATACTGCCGCGATCATGGAATGCTCGGAGGGGAGTGTGAAGACTCATTGCTCCCGTGCAACACATGCTCTGGCTACCATACTTAAAAAGAAAGGAGTCTCGCTATGAACGAACCTGAACTAGGAAAGAAAGTTGCCCGACTGCTAAATCATGGGTTGGATGATATCGGGCAAGATACGCTCAACCGATTGCAAGCGGCGCGGAGAAGTTCGCTTGAGAGCTATCAAATGAGCGAGTCTAGGGTTATTACGGGTGGCGGAACGTCTGCACATAGTGGGCATGGCTGGCACTTTAATCCCGGCAAGGTATTGTCGTTATTTGCATTGCTACTCGCTCTTGCGGGTGTTGCCTACTGGCAGGCCCCGATACAGCAAGGCAGCGATATCGCGGACTTAGACATCATGTTGCTTAGCGATGAGTTACCGGTTGATGCTTATCTCGACGATGAGTTTGGTGAATGGCTCGACCACTCTTGGCAGTAGCCATTTGGCTATGCCTATTGATCCCTACCCATGTCTTAGCCGAGACTGGGGGGCCTTCTTGGGTACGTCTTAGTTCTGAGCAGAAGCAAATCCTGGCACCCCTCTCGCAGGACTGGAATGGAATGGAGGTTGCTAGGAAGAATAAGTGGTTGACCATCGCCAAAAGGTATCCAAGCCTGTCATCCATTGAGCAGCAGAGAATCCAGTCCCAGATGCGAGAGTGGGCATCACTGACTGCCGATCAGCGCATAAAGGTTCGAGAGAAGTACAAGAATATTAAGCAGCTTCCCCCCGAGAAGCATCATGAGATCAAGCATAAATGGCGTGAATATGAACAGCAACGAGAAGATCAGAAGAAGGCTGCAACCAATCTGGATAAAGAGCCCAATTAGTTCTGATTCGGAATCTGGTACTGACTATCAGATCCACTTCAGTAATTCATCATTGGCTGCTGTACCTCGAAATTGAGCCTGATTACTAGTTTAAAGTTCCGCATTATTCTCGCCCTACCACCACCTTACCATTTACCTGTTGTAGCTTGTACAACGATCTCGACGGTTTAGATCTGACCTGATTATCCGACTTGGTTTCTAATCTTCTGATTCGTACCAATGAGTACTAACGAGTCTTGAAGCTAGTAAATAACTTGCGTTGAGCGGCGTCATTGATTGCAAGCACTGCTGGATGGGTCAGCTTGCGTTCCATGGAGATGGCGTAGAACTGCTCGGTGACTTCATCGGTTCGGCCGATGACGGTGACACCATACTCTCGTTGCACTTCGTCAGAAATTACCGATGGGGCGATAAAGATACCGATACCGGCCTGCCCGAAAGCATGCATTAAAGCACTATCATCAAACTCACCCACGACACGTGGTTTGATCTGATGGGAATCAAACCATCGCATCAGTGGTACTCTCACCGCCGCATTCTCGCCGGGTATTAGTAGCGGAGCAGTATTCAGTAGCCGCGGCCATTTACCCTTAATCTGATCGGCAAGCTGAGGTGCTGCGAGAAAGGTGATCCCGCATTCTCCGAGCTTGTGACTGTATCCCTTCACGTTTGTTTCAGGCGGCATAGGGCGATCTGCAATGACCAGATCAAGCTGGTGGATCGCCAGTTCCACCAGCAATCGGACTAATTTATTCTCCCGACAAACGATATGCACCGGCTCAATCATTGACATCGCTGGCTTCAGTAGACGATAGGCAATTGATTTTGGGACCGCATCATCAACCCCCACTCGGAACTGGATCGACCGGTCTTCTGGTCTGCTGCGTAGAGCGACTTCTAGATTGTTGCCGATCTGAAAGAGTTCATCGGCATAAGTGAGTGTGAGTCTGCCGGTCTCGGTGAGCTGTAGACGCCTGCCCACCCGCAAGAATAGCGATACGCCAAGTGCTTTCTCAAGCAGGCTGATTTGACCGCTCAGGGTCTGGGGGGTGAGATGAAGACGTTCACTCGCACGGATAATGCTGCCCGCTTTAGCAACCGCCCAGAAGTAATGTAACTGTCGATAATTGAGCATGGTGATAATTCTGACTACGATAGTTCGTAAATACCGATGATATTATCAGAAATATACTGCTTTTATTGATGCAAATTAAATTTTATGATGCATGCTTATTAATCCGATCTTGTTAGTAAAGGAGGCTCTATCATTTTAATGAGCTCACGGCGCCGTGGCCTGTTAGGTCTCGCTTTTGTCTCGCAACTTACGCTTGCATCAGCGGAGGAGATCGTCGCCCCATCAATTAACGTGGCTCCTCCAGTACTGTCAATTGAGGCACTTCAAAGACTGGGCCTTGAGGCCAATGGACTGGTGAAAGCGGCACGGTCTCAGGTCGGTATGGCCGAGTCAGGTGTGATCTCTGCAGAGGCCTATCCTAATCCGCAGGTGAGTGCGATTGGGGGGCCTCAAAAACCACGAATTGAGGCAGCTAATCCAGCCAACTCTACCCGTGAGATCGGTGTCGTTCAGCCCATAGAAAATCCTTTTATGAGGAGTGCTCGAATCGGCGCTGCTTCAGCAGGGGTCGATGCCAGTCGGGCCAGTCTCAACCAAGTGAGAGCAGACTTGGCAGCTCAGCTCCGGGTCCGTGCATTTGAACTGCTACAGAGGAAGGAGATTGCGCGGATAGAGTCTGAGGTCTTTGACCTGATGGATGATGTACGCCGACGCATTAAACTTGCTGTGGAAGTGGGTGAAACAGCACGATTCGAATTAATTCGGACGGATGCCGAAGTATTGAATGCAGCTGCCCGTAAAGAGGCCGCTCAACTGAATGCTCAGCGGGCGAGGATTGTATTGATTCAGTTGACTGCAGGCGCATTGAAACCCGATTTCGAACTGAGTGCGACCTTGCAAGATCCGGTTCAGTTACCTGCACTGGAGGTATTGCGTGAGGAAGTAACTTCTGTCAATCCGGAAATACTACGCTTGCAAGCAGAGCAGGAGCGTACGCGTCTGCGCATCAGCCAGGAACGTGCGTCAGTGATTCCCTCGGTGGATGTCTTGTTCGCAAATTATCAGGATGCTCAGTATAACGAGAATAGAGGTGGTCTTAGGGTGACGGTTCCACTTCTGTATCAGCGCAAAGGTGAGATTAACGCGGCCATATTCGACGCGGCTCGGGTGCGAGAGACACTTGAGTACCGTTTGTTTGAGATCGGTCAGTTACTCGAGTCTGCCTGGCAGGCCTATCAAATTGCACAGCGCAGGGTGGAGATGTTTGAAGGAGGTATCCTCAAAGAGGCGGAGTTGGCCTTTCAAGTTGCCAGGACGGCCCATCGTTTTGGCGAACGTGGATTAATCGAGGTGCTTGATTCACAGCGGATCTTGCGTGGGATTCTTGTGGACTCATTGTTGGCTCGTTTTGAATTGCAATCAGCAGCTGCTGAGATCGATCGCTTGCGTGCGTATTATCCCAAGGAGCAGACCACCGAATGAAAACAAACATTCTGGCCACCGGCTTTGTTATGTTTCTTGCATTAGTCATTGCCGGATGTAAGGGTGAGCCACCAGCACCCGTGAAGAAAGAGATCCAGGATGTGAATAGCATCACACTCAGACCGGAGTTAACTGAACGTATCATCATTGGTGAGCCAACGATGGTCAGCCTTGCTGATAAGTTGCAAGCCCCGAGTAGGGTCGAGGTTGATGAGGAGAGGCTTGTTCGTATTGGCTCCTTTGTGACGGGGCGGGTTACCGATCTATACGTTAAGTTGGGAGACACTGTTAAGGCTGGTGATCTGCTTGCACGTGTGACCAGTCCCGAGTTAACCCAAGGACAGTTAGCTTATTTGCGAGCTTTTTCACGGACCATCATGACCGAGAAGGCGGCCGATCGTGCTCATCACTTACGTGCTGCTGATGTACTGCCGATGGCAGAGGTGGAGAGGCGAGTATCAGAGCTTGAAATTTCCCGTGCTGAGTTGGAGGCGGCGAAGGATCAGTTGCGACTGCTCGGTGTAGGTAATGATGTGTTGAAAGAATTGTCGTCTAAGGGACATATCCTTCCATCCATTTCGATCAAGGCGACTAGGGATGGCATCATCATCGATCGGAATGTGATCGTTGGTCAGGTGGTGCAGCCATCTGATCAGTTATTTCAGCTAGCCGATCTATCCTCTGTCTGGGTGGCCGGCGATGTTCCTGAGCAAATTGCGCGTGATGTTAAGGTCGGTCAGCATGTTGAGATTCACGTGCCGGCGCTGGGGGATGAGATCAGCTTCGATGGACTCATCATCTTTGTTGCCGATACGCTCAATCCGCTGACCCGGACCGTGATGGTGCGTACGATGGTAGAGAACTCATCTCGTAAGCTAAAGCCCGATATGCTGGCGACCATGCATATTGTTGATAATCCGACTAAGAGTTTGGTGGTGCCGATATCGGCAGTGGTACGAGAA
>CAJBQQ010000218.1 GCA_903957805.1 uncultured Pseudomonadota bacterium
GACCAAGGGATTATGAGTCCCCTGCTCTAACCAACTGAGCTACAGACCCGATTTAGACAAAGACACCAAAGGCTTTTAAATAATGTTGATCAGCCTTCTGTATCCAGAAAGCTACGCAAGCGTTCAGAGCGTGAGGGATGACGTAACTTACGTAGCGCCTTGGCCTCAATCTGACGAATGCGTTCACGCGTTACATCAAACTGCTTACCTACTTCTTCTAAAGTATGGTCGGTATTCATCTCTATGCCGAATCTCATGCGAAGCACCTTTGCTTCGCGTGGCGTCAATGAATCCAGGATGTCTTTAGTAACCCCACGCAAACTGGCATAAACTGCGGCATCTGCAGGTGCCATCGTGGCTGAATCCTCTATAAAATCACTCAGATGAGAATCTTCATCATCGCCGATAGGTGTTTCCATAGAAATGGGTTCTTTGGAAATCTTGAGGATTTTTCGAATCTTTTCCTCAGGCATTTCCATCTTCTGCGCCAGTAATGCGGGTTCCGGCTCTTGTCCTGTTTCCTGCAAAATTTGCCGTGAAATACGGTTCATCTTGTTGATGGTCTCAATCATATGGACCGGGATACGGATGGTGCGCGCTTGGTCGGCGATGGATCGAGTGATGGCCTGTCGGATCCACCAAGTGGCATACGTTGAGAATTTGTAACCACGCCGATATTCAAATTTGTCCACCGCCTTCATCAGACCAATATTTCCCTCCTGAATAAGGTCAAGAAATTGTAGTCCGCGATTCGTGTATTTCTTAGCAATGGAGATCACTAACCGCAAATTGGCTTCGGTCATCTCCCGCTTGGCGCGGCGGGCTTTCGCCTCACCCGTGGACATGCGACGATTGATTTCCTTTAGCTCCTTGATTGGAATACCAACCAGTTTCTGCAGAGCCAGCAGGTTTTGCTGCTGTTCAATAACAGCAGGCTGGTACCGTTTCAAAGCAAGGCCGTGCGGCTTGTCAGTCGCCGCCTCCTGCGCAGCCCAGTCGAGGTTACTCTCATTCCCAGGAAATACCTTGATGAAGTGATTACGCGGCATTCCCGCTTTAACAACACACAACTCCATGATTTTACGCTCAAAACTACGCACCTCCTCCACCAACCCCCGCTGAGCATCACAAAGCCTTTCCACCATCTTGGCAGAGAAGCGGATCCCCATGAGTTCAGTTGAGATATGCTCCTGTATCTCCTTATAGGCCTTGCTGGCTGATCCCTTTTTCGCCAATACCTTTTTCATCTCGGCATATGCCTGATAAATTACAGCGAAACGTTCCAGTGAATCGGCCTTCAGTTTGAGCAAATTGGCACTAGCCACTGCGACGCTATCCTCATCGTCCACTTCCTCCGCACCTAACTCCTGCTCCAATGATTCATCAGAAATCTCTTCGTTGATGATTTCCTCCGCATTAGGGTCAAGTAGTCCATCTACCAGCTCATCAATCCGCATCTCATCATGCGCAACTTTTGTAGCTAGATCTAGAATCCCTGCTATGGTGGTAGGGCACGCGGAAATAGCCTGGATCATATGCTTTAACCCATCTTCAATGCGCTTTGCTATCTCGATTTCACCTTCGCGCGTAAGTAGCTCTACGGAGCCCATCTCACGCATGTACATGCGTACTGGATCGGTAGTGCGGCCAAATTCTGAGTCTACCGTAGAGAGCGCCGCTTCAGCTTCCTCTACCACATCCTCATCGGTCACTGTCGGCGTTGCTTCTGACATCAGCAACGTTTCCGCATCTGGCGCCTCATCATAAACAGAGATGCCCATGTCGTTGATCATGCTGATGATACCTTCGATCTGCTCGGCATCCAGCATGTCGTCTGGGAGATGATCATTAATCTCTGCATAGGTCAGGTAACCGCGTTCCTTGCCCTGTACGATGAGATTCTTAAGACGCATACGCCGCGCTTCAATGTCCTGCGGCGCAGCCTGTGCCTTCTCAGTATCCTGCACACCCCCAATAGCAACCTTAGGTGCACTGACCTTGGTCGCCTTGGTGGCGCGTGGCTTTAATTCCTTGACCGCCATCACTGCCTTAGCGATTTCGGAGACGCTGGCAGATGCCTTCGCAGCTTGTGAAATTTCTTTCTTTGTTGTTTTAGCCGTTTTTTTTGCTGGTATTTTTTCTATCACCTTTGGCGAGGCTTTAACTACACCCTTTGCTTCCTTGTTCAATAATGCCCCACTTTTGTCTGCACGACGGGCTGCGGTCTTGACTGCCGGAGTCGTCACTTTAGCTTTTACTTTTGTTGCTGCTTTTACCTGCGTTTTTGCCTTTACCATGTCGATTCCCAAATAATAAGCACGCTTGAATCTAAAAAAACTTCAATTGTACCAAAGTTCGGACACACTTTTTGCCTAGTCGCCTTCAAGATAACATTAATCTTTGATACTCCAGCCGTTCCTCTGAAGTAAGCGCGCTAAGAGATTTGCTGTGTAGCTCAGTCATCCGTTTTTTGCGTTGCATGTCCCGGAGTCGTGCAAGTGCCCCTGAAAATTCAGCTTCTAGATCAATGCTCTCATCCCAGGTGAGCGTCTCACTCTCAGCTTTTTCCAATAGTGCCCGATGAGGACTATCATGAAAATAAGTGATTATCGAAGACACCCCCTTGCCCTCTTGAATATGGGGATAACTATCGATGAATTCAACTAGTGCCGCTACTGCTGCCATTTCTTCGGTGGATTCACCCGGTCCCGCAAGTAATCCTCTTTCAAGTTTATGAATATATCCCGGACTATGCAGCAATACTTGCATCAACCATCGGTATGGAGAGGCAGGTGTTGGCCGTGGCACCCTAGCCCTGGATTGCGGAGATGCGACGCGCCTGATTTGCAACAAATCCTCTAACTCTCCTTGGCTGGCACCACTGAGTTCGGCAAGTCGCTTTAACAACATCAAGGCCAGCATCGGCGCAGCCACTTGCGCAAGTAATGGCTTTACCGCTTGCACAAGCTTTGCACGACCTTCACTAGTTTGCAGGTCAGCTCTCCCAGACAACTCCTTGAACAGAAATGCAGACAGTGGCAATGCCTGGCCGAGCATTTCCTCGAAAGCATTCTTACCAGCCTTACGGATATAGCTGTCTGGATCCTCACCCTCAGGCAGAAACAGAAAGCTCAGACTCTTACCATCAACGAGCTGAGCCAAACTATTCTCCAGCGCACGCCAGGCTGCCTTTCTGCCGGCCTTGTCGCCATCGAAACAGAAGACTACATCATCAGTTTGACGCAGAAGTTTCTGAATGTGGTAGGGCGTAGTGGCAGTTCCCAGAGTAGCTACCGCATAGTTAACACCGTGCTGCGAAAGTGCCACCACATCCATGTAACCTTCCACCACTACAACTCTCCCAGCTTCACGGATGGCCTTACGTGCGCCGAACAAGTTATAAAGCTCACGACCCTTTTCAAATAACGGTGTTTCGGGAGAGTTTAGATACTTTGGCTCACCCTGCTCCAAGACACGTCCACCAAAACCCACAATCATCCCCTTCTGATTGAGAATGGGGAACATGATACGGTCACGAAAACGGTCATAGCGTTTACCATCGTCGTTCTCAACCACCAATCCCGTCTCAACTAGCGGGTCTATTGGGGCCTTTACTTGGTAATCTGAAAACACCTCGGCTAGATTTTGCCAACCTGCAGGCGCATAGCCGATCGCAAAGCGTGAAGCAGTTTCCCCCGTCAATCCACGTTTTTTCAAGTAAGTGACCGCACTTTCAGAATGTTTGAGTTGATCTCGATAAAATCTCGTGGCGACACTCATCACCTCAAACAGGTTTTGTGAGGAACTCCCTGTTCTTTGTTCTGTAGATTCAGATACTCCGGGATGGAGTTCTGACTGCTGTGTGGGAACCTGGATCCCAACGCGGTCCGCCAAGTCATTAACTGCTTCGATAAAGTTTAGTCCGCCATACTCCATCATGAAGCCAACAGCGCTGCCGTGGGCACCACAACCAAAACAGTGATAGAACTGCTTAGTGGGACTTACAGTGAATGAAGGCGTCTTCTCGCTGTGGAATGGACAACAGGCGCTGTAATTTGTCCCTGCTTTCTTAAGCGGCACGTGGCGTTCAATGACATCGATGATGTCGACACGGTTGAGCAGATCCTGAATGAACGACTGGGGGATCATTTATGGGGGATGAAGCTAATAATATTTCAGATGGATTGCGAGTAAGTGCAGGAAATTCATCTGATTATAGGACAATTTATGATGGCACAAACAAGTGCCTGAGCCCCATTGTGTTTGGGTTTGTCACTATAACCGTCTGAACAGATACGGAAATGACTTCCATAAAAGGAAGATAAGGCTATATTAGGCTGAGAGTTTCGCCTTAACCAGAGAAGATACTTTGCCCATATCAGCACGCCCAGCAAGTTTGGGCTTTAGGAGCGCCATCACCTTACCCATATCTTGCTGACCCTGAGCACCAGTCGCGGCAATGGCCTCAACCAATGCTTCCTCTACCTCAGAGTCGCTCAGTGCTTGTGGCATATAAGTCTGCAATACATCCACTTCATACTTTTCAGCATCAGCCAGATCCATCCGCTTTGCGGCCTCATACTGGCTAATGGAGTCTCTACGCTGCTTGAGCATTTTCTCAATCACCGCAACGACAGCAGCGTCATCTAGTTCAATGCGCTCATCCACCTCGCGTTGCTTGATCGCAGCTTGCAATAACCGGATGGCATCACGACGCTTGTTATCACCCGCACGCATCGCGGCCTTCATGTCTTCAGTGATCTGCTGTCTGAGACTCATAATAAATTTTGATCATTACTTTGGAGTCCAACTTCACGCCGAATGCTGCAATTTCCTCCTAACCAACAGATACTAATAAAGTTTTGGTGGGAGCAATTGACTGCGCAGGCGCTTGTATGTACGTTTGACCGCAGCAGCAAGCTTACGTTTGCGTTCAGCGGTTGGCTTCTCGTAAAACTCTCTGGCGCGTAAGTCGGTTAACAGCCCAGTTTTTTCTATGGTACGCTTGAAACGTCGCATAGCGACTTCGAACGGCTCATTTTCCTTAACTTTAATAGTCGTCATGAAGATGCAGTCCTTTCCTTAAAATATTAGTCGAAGGGTGTAATGTGAAGAAAGCCTAGCATTATATCAGCATGAATCTTATTATTAAAGAGTAATTCCTCCACCACTCCCTTGCTTGTACTTGGCATCGAAACCTCCTGCGACGAAACCGGCCTTGCTCTCTACCATACAGAGCAAGGCCTGCTAAGTCACGCTCTGTACTCGCAAACGGAAATGCATAGCGAGTACGGTGGCGTAGTGCCAGAACTGGCATCGCGCGACCATATCCGACGAGTATTACCCTTAATTAGGAAGACCCTGACAACCGCGAACCTTGCGCTGACTGATGTCAACGCGATAGCCTATACCCAAGGTCCAGGGCTGGCGGGGGCGCTACTGGTTGGGGCAAGCATCGCCGAGGCAATCGGTCATGCGCTCAAGATTCCAGTGATTGGCATTCATCACCTTGAAGGTCATCTC
>CAJBQQ010000219.1 GCA_903957805.1 uncultured Pseudomonadota bacterium
ACCGGTACGCACTGCAACCCCTTGTTGATTCAGTAGGGTGCCAATATCATGCGGATGAACACCCTCGACCACAAACGAGAGAACAGCAGCCTTCAGAGCAGCATTGCCAACAATATGCACGCCCGGCAGAAGGCGTATCTGCTCAGTCGCGTAGCTGAGCAGCGCATGTTCGTGTGCTGCAATTGCCTCAAGACTAATTGCTGACAGATAATCGGCCGCAGCACCAAAGCCAATTGCTGCTGCAATTGGTGGAGTCCCTGCCTCAAATTTCTGCGGAATTGTGTTGTAGATAGTCTTCTCGAATGTGACCGACAGTATCATATCTCCGCCGCCCTTAAATGGCTGCATCCGCTCAAGAATATCGGCCTTCCCATAGAGGATACCGATTCCGGTCGGACCGCACATCTTATGACCTGAAAAGACATAAAAATCACAGCCGAGATCTTGCACATCGATCTTCATATGGGGCGCAGCCTGTGCACCATCAATCAGTACCGGTACCCCGCGTGCATGTGCAAACTCAATCATCTTCTTAACTGGGTTGATACTGCCCAGTGCATTCGATACGTGCATTACACTAACAAATTTGGTGTGTTCGTTAAACAAGTTTTCATATTCATCGATAAGAAGCTCTCCCGCGTCATTAATCGGAACGACGCGTATTTTTGCGCCCTTCTCTTCTGCCAGCATTTGCCACGGGACAATATTGGAATGATGCTCAAGCATGGTCAAAATAATTTCATCACCAAGGCCGATAAACTTGCGGCCGTATCCATGCATGACCAAGTTGATTGACTCGGTAGTGCCACTGGTGAAGATCACCTCTCTATCCTCACGTGCATTAATGAAGTGCTGTAACTTATGGCGCGCTTGTTCAAATTCGGCAGTAGCTAATTCAGACAAGTAATGCACGGCACGATGAATATTGGCATGTTGCGTAGTCTGATAACGCACAAGCCGATCAATCACCTGCTGCGGCATCTGGCTGGAGGCAGCACTATCGAGAAAGACAAGAGGGTGACCATCGACCTTAAGTTTAAGGATCGGGAAGTCGGCACGGATGCTCTCGATGTCAAACGGAGGGGTTGGCTGTGATGCCACAATCGAGTCTAAGGAGGTCATGATTCAGTTTCTCTGAGTACGTTCAAGTACTGTTTGCTCGAGTTGCTTTCTCAGCGACACTATCGGAATACCCTCGATGATTTCAGCACCGAATGCATAAGTCAGTAAGTTACGCGCCGTCATCTCGGATAGTCCGCGACTCTTCAGATAAAAAACTTCTTCGTTGTCGAGCTGACCGATCGTCGCGCCGTGGGCACACTTCACATCATCAGCAAAGATCTCTAGCTGGGGCTTAGTATCGACATGCGCCCTGCCGCTAAGAAGCAGGTTTCGGCTCGACTGCGTGGAATCGGTGCCCTGCGCATCAGGTCTGACCATGATCTTGCCATTGAATACCGCGTGGGCAGATCCATCCACGATACATTTATGCAATTGACGGCTGGTGCAATGTGGCTTGATATGGTCGATGCAGGTATGTGTATCCGCGAGCTGACGATCTGCAATCAGCGCCAATCCATCGACCACGCATTCAGCACCTTGCCCAGCCAATTGAATATTTAAGTTATACCGAGAGATACGTGCTCCCAGTGCAACACTGGTCGACTGATAATGGCTCCCCTGCGAAAGAGATACCGCACAGTCTGCAATATGGAATGCCTGACCGCTATCGCGCTGGATCCGAATATGGTTGACACGTGCATTATCAGACAGCGCAATTTCAGTCACCGCGTTGGTAGCATAGACACCTTGCTGCAACGTGACGTAATCCTCAATAACGGTCGCCGTACTGCCGGATTCAGCAATTAGAAGACATCTCGGATAACTTGCCACTTTCTCTTGGGTTGCGATGAATAACAGATGAATCGGCTTATCGATCGCGGTGTTACGTGGCATGATGACCAGCGCTCCATCATGGAGCATTGCAGTATTGATCGCAGTGAATACGGTATCTCTGAAATCAGCATGACGAGCAAGATGCTTCTCCAGCATGTCCGGGTGTTTGGACAGGCCTGCTAACAGGTGCGTGACCACTATGCCGGAATCTCCGGCAGTATCTGGCAATTGAGTCGACAAATGTGGCGCGTATACGCCATCGACGAAAACCAAACGGATTGTCGCTGGCTCTAGGTAGAAAGACTCCGCCTCCGAGGGTTGGAGGTGTGATGCGGTCTGTACTGCCTGGAAGGGCAGCTTGGTAAGAGAAGAGATATCGGTGAAGCGCCATTCTTCATCATGCGTGGTCGGGACTCGTAACGCACCTGCCCGCTCAACTGCATTCGCACGCAACTGGTTCAGCCACGCTAACGGACTGACTGGTAGCTTCGATCCTCCCTGCAGCAGACTCTCAAGGTAACTATTGGCGGCGGCCACACTCATTTCTATATTCTCGCTGCGGCACGCTGTTCGGTACTTACCCAATCGTAGCCATGTGACTCGAGATCAACCGCAAGCTGTTTACCGCCGGTCTTGA
>CAJBQQ010000220.1 GCA_903957805.1 uncultured Pseudomonadota bacterium
CAGGCCTCGTCGATAGTCTGGAGAGTTGAGTGCGTGTGTGGTGGTAGTAGAAAAATCGCGTATTTCTTCATAGAAATGGGCTGCCTCAACCATCTTCACCAGATCGCGAGCGGTAGACACATTGGAGCTGCTGAGTCCGGTGGAGTCGACGAAGCGACTATTCCCCATACCAAGTTCAAATGCTTTGTTGTTCATTGCTGAGACGAATGCTTCGATCCCGCCGGGGTAGGCTCGGCCCAGCGCTGCTGCTGCACGGTTCTCTGATGACATGAGTGCCAACCTAAGCAACTGCTGACGTGTCAGGCTGGACCCGACCTTCAATCGTGAACGGGTATTCTTGAGGACATCAATATCAGCAGAGTCGATCGTGATCTCTTCGGAAAGCGGGAGTTGCGCATCCAGAACCACCATCGCCGTCATCAGCTTGGTAATCGACGCGATCGGCATGATGGTATCGGTATTCTTGCTGTAGATCGCGTGACCCTGCTGAGCATCAAAAATGAGCGCAGCACGGGACTTGAGGGTTAGATCACCCTTCTGTGCAAAAGCACTTCCGGTGATTGCAAGCATGACGACCAGCGCAAGGATGGCTCTGTTCATTTTTCTTGCTCCATTGTAAGAAAGCTATCCGCTGAACACGGATTTATTGATAATCTAAGATAAGTTATCAAAAATAGATAGATAGGGCAAGTTTATATCCTAATTATAGAGGAATTTTGTTGAACCTTCCTCCGGAATAACGTTACTTTCCTAGCTCATTTCAACTTTCATCTACATCCTCTCTTTTTAATTGTAGCAGTGTCTGCTCTTCCTGCTGCTGCAGTTCCCACATATGTGCATAGCTGCCGTTAAATGCTAGCAGTTCACGATGGGTGCCACGCTCGATGATGCTGCCCCCATCCATGACCAGAATCTGGTCGGCATCGGAGATGGTCGAGAGTCGGTGGGCGATGGTGAGTGTGGTTCTATTTGCGGCGATGCGCTTCAGTTCTGACTGTATGATCTTCTCAGATTTTGAATCTAGCGCTGAGGTGGCCTCATCAAATATGAGGATCCTCGGATCCTTCAAGATTGCACGGGCGATTGCAACGCGCTGCTTCTCTCCTCCGGAGAGTTTGAGTCCACGCTCTCCCACAGTCGTTTCATATTGATCAGGAAGGCCCTCGATGAAGGTATGGATGTGTGCGGACTTGGCGGCTTCGAACACCTCTTCACGGGTTGCATCAGGCCGTCCGTATGCAATATTGTAATAAATGCTGTCATTGAACAGCACCGTATCCTGAGGAACAATGCCTATGGCTGATCGTAAACTCTTCTGAGTGATGTCTCGGATATCCTGATCATTGATCAGGATACGTCCTTCTGACACATCATAAAAACGGAAGAGTAAACGTGCCAAGGTAGATTTTCCGGACCCGCTCTGTCCGACCACAGCGACAGTACATCCGGCAGGGATCTCGAAGCTCACATCAAATAGAATCTGACGGTTAGGTTCATAGCTGAAGCTCACCCGATCGAACCGAATGGCCCCTTTCCCCGTGATGAGATCATTTACGCCAGGCTTGTCCTTGATCTCCTCGTTTTCTGCGAGCAGACTGAACATCTTTTCCATGTCTGCCAGGGAATGCTTAATCTCACGATAAACGAATCCGAGGAAGTGCAGGGGCATATACAGTTGCAGCATAAAGGCATTCACCAGCACCAGATCTCCGAGAGACATACTGCCATTGACCACTCCATCAGCCGCTAGCAGCATCAGTAGCGTGACTCCAATCGCGATGATGGCACTCTGCCCCGCATTAAGTGCGGCGAGTGAGGTCTGGTTGCTGACCGCTGCAACCTCCCATTTTTGCATATGTTCATCGTACCGACGAGCCTCCCACGACTCGTTACCAAAGTACTTGACTGTCTCATAATTGAGAAGGCTATCAATGGCTCGGGTATTGGCCTTTGAGTCCATATCGTTCATCGTTCTGCGGAAGATCATGCGCCACTCTGTAATGAACAGTGTGAATGCGATATAGGCGACCAGCGTGACAAAGATGATCACCGAGAACCAAATGTCATATTTAGAGAGAAGGATTGCTGCGACCAGTCCAATCTCCAGCAGTGTCGGCAAGATATTGAACAGCATGAAATTCAGCAGAAAAGAAATTCCACGGGTACCTCGCTCGATATCGCGAGATACTCCACCGGTCTGACGTTCTAGGTGGAATCTTAAAGATAGCGCATGCAGATGACCGAATACCCTGATCGCCACTCGTCTAATGGCACGCTGAGTAACCTTGGCAAAAACGGCATCTCGTAACTCACCGAATAGCGTGCTGCAAAGGCGCAATCCTCCATAGCCGACAAGTAGCAGTACCGGGAGAACGAGCATGGCCCGTGGCTGATCGAGTGCATCGACGATTTCCTTTAACACCAGAGGGACAGCGACACTGGCAAGCTTGGCCATCACCAGCAGTATCAGTGCCAAGGCAACTCGACCCTTGAACTCCAGTAAGTAAGGTAGAAGGGTTCGGATGACTTGCCAGTCATTGCGACTGGTTTCTGGTTTTTCGAAACGGGTGGGGCGCATCACTTCACTTCCAGGAAAATTTTGAGAATCTGGGTGTACCGTTTTCTTATTTGTCGCTATACAATCTAAAGGTCAGCATCCAGAAGGATCAGCAAGAATGGAGATAACCTGCTACCGCGACCAAGAGGTCAGTCATGAGTCCAGATATCTGCCTGCTACGACCTACAATCTGGCCATTACGCTGCTTGCTAACAGTGCATCACACGAATTATTCGTTCCCATTCGAACAATGCAATATCTGGCCATCCTTGATGATGAAGAGTTTGTATTCCTAGATGGAGAGCGCAAGTGCTGGGTTGATATCGCTTGGCGTAAATTCAGATCGCAGGCACGTACCTCTCTAGATCAACCGGTAGAGTACGAGGCCGTCTACTACCGACATGGGCAGTCGGACATTATGGTTCGGCTTCAAACAGAGTTTCCGCGTGCTCTACAGGCACTGGCCAGCAAATCGAAGAATGATGGACCGGCGAGTGTGATCCAGTTTCCTTTATCTCGGAATTAGATCCTTGTGACTATTCGTCCTCTCCGAGTTCCGCATCCCAGCCCTCATTCTTAGCGGCCACCACAGCCTGAGCATAGAGTGTCGCATGCTTCTGTTGAAGATCATCTGGTAATCGGCTAGGTAGGTGTGCGTAGGGCCCCCAGGCGGCATAGACTTGCTCATACAGGTTCTGCATCTGTGAACCATCCCATCCTGCGCAAGTCTCTGACTCTGGCAGGATGCCAAATACCCAAGCATCACGTACCACCCGGCCGAGATGTGTCAGGCCCCCATTTTCGTCTTGGTCGATCCCTGCATAATGTTGTTTTGTCATCGGGTCAGCCCTGCATAAAGTAATGGTAATTTCTCGGGTAATCGTTCCACATGGTCCACCACCATATAATTCTTTGCCCCGAATATACGTGATACGTATTGGTCGGCGCGTGGATCGAGGCTCATGCAATAAGTGACGACACCGCAGCGCCCCGCCTCTTCTACCGCCTTCTTGGTGTCGTAACGTAGATACTGTGGGTCACGTACATCCACATCTGCTGGTTCACCATCCGTGATCACCAATAATAGTTTTTTGGCCGAACGTTGTAGTTTGAGATGGTGATTGGCGTGCCTAATGGCCGCACCCATCCGTGTCGAGAGTTGTCCGGTCATTCCCGCTAACCGCGCTTTGGGTATCTCAGTGTAAGGCTGATCGAAGTCCTTGTAGCGATAATACTCTACATCGTGTCGACCATCTGAACAGAAGCCATGGATGGCAAAGGGATCTCCGATCTTGTTAATCGCATCAGCCAGCAGTACTGTTGCCTGACGGGTAAGATCCAGCACCGAGAGCTCTTGCCCAGAGACCTTCTCATTAGTGGATTCGGACAGATCAAGCAGCACCAGCACTGAGATGTCGCGTATCTTTCTGACTGAGCGCATCATGAAACGCAAATCCGGTTGTACCCCCATTCGCATATCGATCATGGAGGAGATGGCCGCATTAAGGTCGATCTCATCACCATCTTCTAACTTACGAATACGTTGCACGCCCTGTGGCTGCATTGCATCCAATAGAAATTTCATGCGTGAGATCTCGCGCTTGTATTGTGTGGCGATGTCGTCAATTAGCTGTGTATCCCCAGACTTGGCGCGTTTCTCTTGAACCGTTACCCAGGCCGGGCGCTCCAACTGGATCTGGTAATCCCACTCAGAGTAGTGGTAGGGCTGCGATACCGGTTCTTTGCCCTCTGATTCATTGTAGGAAATACCTGCATCCTCATAGGGAAATAACTCTGTTCCCATGACCCAGACTTCTTGCGCATCATCTCCAGCGCCTTCGACCTCCACCTCGTTTGCAAATTCCATCACATTGACGTATTTACGCAACTGTTTGGGCGTTTCATAGCCGGCAGATTGTGACTTCTCGAGATCGAACTCTTCGAACTCCCAGAAGTAGCGGTTGTCATCCAGATAGGGGGCTGTCAGCTGGTCAGTCCGAGGGTTAAATGGAATTTTTTTGTCCTTGATCTTGTGCGCTAACTGAACACCAATCTCCCAAGATATGTGGTGACTATCAAGTCTGTCTTGGGACTGAGAGAAGAGTAGTCGGCCCTCGGTTACCCAGTCATCGTTATCTTGGTAGGATGGATCAATCAGCGCACGTGCCAGTCGGTTGAGATAGTCACCGGTACTGACGTTCATTAATGGTGTGGCGCTGTGTAATGTCGCCCAGGTCTGTCGCAGTCCGGGGAATCGTCTGATCGAAAGCGCTTCCACGCGAGCATCCTCAATCACCGAGATCACCGCCATCTGCAGAGGGTTGAGTGATTCAGCAGAGATTGGATTCTTTGTTTCGACCAAGTGTGCGGCAGCATGGACTGCCGCGGCTCGATAAACTTCGCTAGCAGGGATGGATCCATGAGCGTCGTAAGCGTCCGGTAG
>CAJBQQ010000221.1 GCA_903957805.1 uncultured Pseudomonadota bacterium
CCGAAATATAAATTTTTAGCTTTTATTTCACTGTAGCAAAAAATTGTTAATGCCGATCTAAATCGATATCCAATGCTAGCGAACGGATTTCTTTAACGAGCACATTGAATGATTCCGGCATCCCAGCTTCGATCTTGTGGTCACCCTTAACGATGCTTTCATACACCTTGGTACGTCCATTCACATCATCAGATTTGACTGTCAGCATTTCTTGTAGCGTATAGGCAGCGCCGTAGGCTTCCAATGCCCAAACCTCCATCTCGCCGAAGCGTTGGCCACCGAACTGAGCCTTGCCACCTAACGGTTGCTGAGTTACCAAGCTGTAAGGGCCTGTAGAACGCGCATGCATCTTATCGTCTACTAAATGATGTAGCTTAAGTACATGCATGTAACCCACCGTCACTGGACGGTCGAATGCTTCACCGGTTCTGCCGTCATACAGCACAACCTGACCTGATCTCGGCAGCCCTGCAAGTTCAAGCATATCTTTAATTTCATGCTCAGTAGCACCATCAAACACAGGCGTTGCAAAGGGTACTCCGTCCTTTAGATTTTCAGCTAAGTCCAGCACTTCACCATCGGTGAGCGAAGCAATGTCCTCGGGCTTGCCACTACTGTTGTAGATTTTGTTCAGAAACTTCCTGATCTCCGCTGGTTTGTTATGAGCCTCCAGCATATCGCCGATCTTTCTGCCCAGTCCTTTCGCAGCCCACCCTAAGTGAGTTTCTAATATCTGACCTACATTCATCCGTGAAGGCACGCCTAGAGGATTCAAAACCACATCCACTGGTGTCCCATCAGCCATGTAAGGCATATCTTCAATAGGTACGATCTTGGAAATTACGCCCTTATTACCGTGGCGGCCTGCCATCTTATCGCCCGGCTGTAAACGACGTTTCACCGCAACGTATACCTTTACCATTTTCTGTACACCCGGGGGCAACTCATCTCCCTGGGTTAGTTTTTTCTTTTTTTCATCAAAAGCAGCATCAAATGCTTTGCGCTTTTGTGCCAACCCTTCCTTGATCTGCTCCAACTGAAGGCTTATTTCTTCATTGGACAATCGTATGTCGAACCAGTGGTGCGGATCAACACTGTCCAAATACTCCTTCGTTATTCGTGCGCCTTTGGCTAGTTTTTTTGGTCCGCCAGTTGCTGTTTTCCCCTTAAGCAAACGCTCGATCCGCTCAAATGCATCTGATTCCACGATACGCATCTGATCAGCCAGGTCTTTCTTATAACGTTTAAGTTCGTCATCTATGATCTGCTGCGCTCGTTTATCACGTTCAATACCCTCCCGCGTAAATACTTGGACATCAATCACTGTGCCAGAGATTCCAGAAGGCACGCGCAGCGATGTGTCTTTCACATCAGAAGCCTTCTCACCAAAGATTGCCCTCAGTAGCTTCTCTTCCGGCGTCAGTTGGGTTTCACCTTTTGGGGTGACCTTACCTACTAAGACATCACCCGCTTCTACCTCGGCACCAATGTGAACGATGCCAGATTCATCCAAACGACCAAGTTGCATTTCAGATAGGTTAGAGATGTCACACGTAATTTCTTCCGTCCCTAACTTGGTATCGCGACTCACCACGGACAACTCTTCGATATGGATTGAGGTAAAACGATCTTCTGCAACTACACGCTCTGAAATGAGGATAGAGTCCTCAAAGTTATATCCATTCCAGGGCATAAATGCAACGAGCATATTTTGCCCCAATGCCAACTCACCCAAATCAGTGGAGGCTCCATCTGCCACCACATCGCCCCGAGCGATTACATCTCCGACCTTTACTAGTGGACGTTGGTTGATATTTGTATTCTGGTTAGAACGGGTGTATTTGATAAGGTTATAAATATCAACACCTACTTCACCGGCACGCGCTTCGGCGTCATGCACCCGTATCACGATCCGACCTGCATCGACATAATCGACTATCCCACCTCGCACCGCCTGTACTGCAGTACCCGAGTCTACTGCTACTACACGCTCGATACCGGTGCCCACTAACGATTTCTCTGCACGTAAGCACGGTACCGCTTGCCGCTGCATGTTAGATCCCATCAGAGCACGGTTAGCATCATCATGCTCTAAGAATGGGATCAATGATGCCGCAACCGAAACAATCTGCGCTGGTGCCACATCCATGTATTCGATCCGATCCGGACTTGCTAACGCAAATTCATTTTTATGACGGCAGGAAACTGTTTCACTTGAAAATTTTCCATGTTTGTCCAACTCCGCATTGGCTTGAGCAATTACATACTGCCCTTCCTCAATGGCTGACAAATAGTCAATCTCATCAGTGACTTTACCGCTCTTTACCTTACGGTACGGCGTCTCCATGAACCCGTATTCGTTAGTTCGGGCATATAACGCCAGCGAATTAATGAGCCCAATATTAGGGCCTTCTGGCGTTTCGATTGGACATACCCGTCCATAATGGGTGGGATGCACGTCACGCACTTCAAAACCCGCACGTTCGCGCGTTAAACCACCGGGGCCCAGTGCTGATACCCGGCGTTTATGTGTAATTTCTGAAAGTGGATTCGTTTGATCCATAAACTGTGACAGTTGACTCGAACCAAAGAACTCACGTACGGCTGCAGATACGGGCTTCGCATTAATTAGATCATGGGGCATTAGGTTATCTGACTCAGCCTGACTCAAGCGCTCTTTTACTGCACGCTCCACCCGAACCAGCCCTGAACGGAATTGATTTTCTGCTAATTCGCCAACTGAACGTACACGCCGATTACCGAGATGATCGATATCATCAATCTCCCCACGGCCGTTACGTAGCTCCACCAGAATCATGATGACCGCAATGATGTCCTCATTGGATAAGGTGTTAGCTCCTGTCAGTTCTGTCTTACCGACACGGCGATTAAATTTCATCCGCCCTACTACAGACAAGTCATAACGCTCTGGCGCGTAAAACAACCCGTTGAATAGCGATTTTACTGCCTCCTCTGTGGGCGGCTCGCCAGGACGCATCATTCTGTATATAGCTACCTGGGCCGCCAACTGGTCAGCCGTCTCATCTGTTCTTAAAGTCTGTGATATGTATGCGCCTTGATCAAGATCATTGGTATAAATTGTGTAAATCTTTTCTGTCTTTGCTTCTTGTAGATTGGCAAGGACAATTTCAGTTATTTCATCATTAGCTAATGCAACAACTTCCCCTGTTTCTTTATCAACAACGTTGTGACCCAATACTCGTCCTAATAGAAAATCTTCTGGCACCACAAGACTCTCTATTCCCGCCTGCTGTAGTTCACGAACATGTTTAACCGTGATCCGCTTATCTTTCTCTACAATTATTTTGCCGCTTTTGGTGACAATATCAAACCGAGCCATGTCTCCACGCAACCGCTCCGGCACCAATTCAAACTTTATGTCCTTCTTGGATAAATGGAAGACATCGAAGGAAAAGAAACCTGCGAGAATCTGTTCTGGTGTATAGCCTATTGCCTTCAGCAAAGTCGTGACAGGCATTTTCCGACGACGATCAACCCTGAAATAGAGATGATCTTTAGGATCAAATTCGAAGTCGAGCCAAGATCCACGGTAGGGAATAATTCTTGCGGAAAATAGCAGCTTTCCAGATGAATGAGTTTTACCTCGGTCATGCTCAAAGAATACTCCTGGTGAACGATGTAGCTGCGAAACTATTACGCGCTCGGTGCCGTTGATAACAAACGACCCCGTGTTGGTCATGAGAGGAATTTCTCCCATATAGACCTCTTGCTCCTTCACCTCCTTAATCGTAGGCTTAGAAGCTTCTTTATCCATTAGTGTAAGTCGCACCCTGGCACGCAGGGGTGAGGCATAGGTCAGCCCTCGTTGCTGGCATTCCTTGACATCAAACGGGGGAGTCCCTAGCTCATAACTGACAAAGTCTAGACGCGCATTCTTGGAGTGGCTCTCGATTGGAAAGATCGATGTAAATGCCGCTTGTAATCCCTGATTGCTACGCTGGCCAGATTGAACTCGCGCTTGCAGAAAAGCTACATATGATTCGAGCTGGGTGGCGAGAAGAAAAGGAATCGGCAGCACGCTTGCACGCTTGGCGAAACTTTTACGAATACGTTTTTTCTCGGTAAACGAATAGCTCATGGAATCTCTCCGGAGGGTCAGGGAACAGCGGGCAGAATACTTTTCTACCTTTTATGGTGTGTGCTCTGCATCACTAATACTTTTAGTATGCAAAATTGAACTAGGCTGGCAGCACCTTTTGTGCCACCAGCTCAGCTCAAGTTATGCTTCAAACTTCTTTACTTGACTTCGCAAGCTGCCCCAGCTTCAATCAGCTGCTTCTGAATAGCATCTGCGTCAGCTTTGGAGACACCTTCTTTGATCGCCTTTGGAGCTCCATCTACTAGGTCCTTAGCTTCCTTCAAGCCTAGGCCAGTCACGGCGCGAACGACCTTGATTACATTTACCTTACTATCACCTGCTGCGGTCAGTATCACGGAAAATTCAGTTTGTTCTTCCGCAGCAGCTGCTGCAGCACCTGCTGCGGGAGCTGCAGCCACTACTGCGGCGGCGGCGGCTGAGACCCCAAACTTTTCTTCCATCTCTTTAATCAACTGAGAGAGTTCCAGCACGGTCATACTTGAGATTGCATCTAGAATTTCTGCTTTAGCTACTGCCATGATTTTCTCCTGATAGAATTAATTAATTGTTTAATTACAGTTTTCAGCAAATTGAAACCGGATCAGGCAGCTTGTTTCTGATCACGGACAGCTGCAACACCGCGTACAAATTTAGTCGGCACTTCGTTCAGTGTCCGAACAAATTTCGCGATCGGAGCCTGCATCGTTCCTAGCAATTTCGACAGCAGCTCTTCGCGGCTCGGGAGAGTAGCCAAATTAGCAATATCCTTTGTAGATATTACTAGATTAGCCATAGACCCCGCCTTGATTACGAATTTGTCATTACTCTTGGCAAATTCATAAAGCACTTTCGCTGCCGCTATTGGATCACTTCCGATACCATAAACTAGCGGCCCCACCATGTGTCCAGATAATCCTGAAAATGGTGTATCTGCAACCGCACGCCGTGCCAGCGAATTCTTCAGCACTCGAAAATATATTCCAGATTGACGTGCCTTGGCACGCAACTGCGTCATATGTCCGACTCCGAGACCGCGATACTCTGCAACGATAACTGCCTGAGCCTTCGCTAATTCTGCGCTGACCTCGGTGACTACCGCCTTTTTCTCTTCACGATTTAGACTCAAAATACGTTCTCCATCAGTTAATAGAGTATTGACTCTTAGCACCAAGCTGTCGTGCCGCCTGATGCTTCGTTTCAATACTACGAACCAGCGATCTTAAATCAGGAGTTAAATTTGTTCCTGTTTTCGGATACGCCATCTACGTTGGGCGCTAAGAATTATAAAAGTTGGAGAGTAAGGGTTCCTTGCCAATCACACCCTATATCCGCCTTCTTTTATATTCCGCGATTAAGTCTTTAATCACAGCACAATCTCATGGTGGTATTTCACAAACCCCACCTGCTGTTAATTTTAAAAACCCCTAACGGTCTTTGACAACCTACTGGAGTTACTTGATATGAAACCCCAGCAGTCCAAAGTCTTACAAATATTTATTGCGTCAAACTTGACTGATCCACCCGCACACCTATCCCCATTGTGCTTGAAATTGAAATCTTTCTTAGATAGACACCCTTCGATGTGGCGGGCTTCGATTTGTTGAGTGCATCTACCAATGCCAGCATGTTTTGCTTTAAAGCATCTGCACTAAATGATGCCCGCCCGATAGTACATTGCACAATCCCCGCCTTGTCTGCGCGATATTGAACCTGACCGGCCTTTGCATTTCTAACAGCACCTGCAACATCTGGAGTTACCGTTCCCACTTTAGGGTTCGGCATCAGGCCGCGCGGGCCAAGTATTTGGCCCAATTGGCCAACGATACGCATTGCATCGGGACTAGCTATAGCTACATCAAAATTCATATTGCCGGCTTTAATCTGTTCAGCCAAATCTTCAAACCCGACAATGTCAGCACCTGCGGCTAGCGCTTCCTTTGCTTTATCACCCTGAGCAAATACCGCCACACGTACTGTCTTGCCTGTACCCGCAGGTAGTACCACCGATCCGCGCACCGTCTGGTCTGATTTTCTTGCATCTATTCCAAGATTGACAGCCACATCAATTGACTCATCAAATTTTGCTGTTGCCGCCTCTTTGACGATTCCGAGTGCATCCGGTAGTGGGTACACTTTGCTACGATCCACTTTTCCAGTGATTGCTTTAAAACGTTTGGATATATGTGCCATGGTTATACACCCTCCACTTCTACGCCCATGCTGCGAGCACTACCGGCAATCGTGCGAACTGCAGCATCCATATCCGCTGCCGTTAAGTCCGGCATTTTTGCCTTGGCTATTTCCTCTGCTTGACTCCGGGTTAATTTACCTACCTTGTCGGCATGCGGCTTTGGACTCCCTTTACTGATACCAGCCGCTTTCTTAATCAAGACCGTTGCCGGCGTGGTCTTCATGATGAAGGTAAAGCTCTTGTCAGCATAGGCCGTAATCACCACTGGCACGGGTAAGCCGACCTCCATTTTCTGAGTGATGGCGTTAAAAGCCTTACAGAATTCCATGATATTGAGCCCACGCTGACCGAGCGCAGGTCCGATGGGAGGACTTGGATTAGCCTTACCCGCCGGCACTTGCAATTTGATATAGCCAATTATTTTCTTTGCCACACTATTTCTCCTGTTGGGTACAAACGAATGCTATTGCACTCTCCCCGGTTGTTAAATAAAACAAATACTCTTTTCTAGTTAATTGAGACTTACCCCGCTTTATTTTTTAGGCTTTTTCTATTTGACTAAAATCTAACTCAACAGGAGTGGGGCGGCCGAAAATTGAAACTGATACCCTAATCTTGCTTTTGTCATAATTAACATCTTCCACATTGCCGTGGAAGTCCGTGAATGGACCTTCCTTAACCCGAACTGCTTCGCCAATCTCAAACAGAATCTTAGGTTTTGGTTTCTCCACCCCTTCTTGAATCTGATGCAGAATATTCTGTACTTCTTTCTCGCTGATTGGTGTCGGTTTCATGGCTGATCCACCGATAAAACCCGTAACCTTCGCAGTGCTCTTGACCAAATGCCAGGTCTCGTCAGTCATGTCCATCTCTACCAATACATAACCAGGGAAAAACTTACGTTCGCTGATATTTTTTTGTCCGGCTTTCATTTCGACCACTTCTTCCACCGGCACGAGTATCTGACCAAACTTGTCCTCCATCCCGGCACGTTTGATCCGTTCCTGCAATGCGCGCTGTACGCTTTTCTCGAAACCAGAGTAGGCGTGAACCACAAACCATTTCTTACCCATCAGTCCCCCTGGCCCATCAGATACTTCATCCCCAACATTAAGCTGGCATCTACCAGCCATAAAAATATCGCCATTACTACGACAAAAGCAAAAACGATAGCAGTCGTCTGAAGAGTTTCTTTACGGTTCGGCCATATTACCTTCTTAGTTTCTTCTGATGATTCCCTACTGAATGCATAAAACTGCCTGCCGTGAGAGGTGAACCACGCGACTCCCCCTGCTAGTATAAAACCCGCTAGCACTGAAATCACACGAACTACCATAGCGCTATCGCGCAGGTAATAAAACCCGCCAATACCCGCAGCCATTAACAGAAAGGCGAACCCTAACTTGATCTTATCCACTCTACCCCGCTCTGCTTTTAATACCTAAAGAAACCATTTAAGAGCGTTTATTCAGGACACATCTCTAACTTCCGTCTACTCTTGTAGATTAAGACAATATCTTCTTTGTACTTGTCATGATAAATATTATTAGTATCTTATCGACAATCCTTATCTTGGCAGGCCAGGAGGGCATCGAACCCCCAACCTTCGGTTTTGGAGACCGACGCTCTGCCAATTGAGCTACTGGCCTATTCTGTTGACAAACTGAGGGTTTATAAATAACCTTTTCCAAGAGACAGTCATCGTATTCACTTATCGTGGTGCTTGTGATCGTTTGATTTAGAAGCCTTGAGCATGACTCCTGCAGTCATTACTCAATAACTTTCGCAACGACGCCTGCGCCAACTGTTCTTCCACCCTCACGGATAGCAAAACGCAGCCCCTCTTCCATCGCAATCGGTGCTATCAGATTCACCGTCACCGAAACGTTATCTCCCGGCATCACCATCTCTGTTCCTGCTGGCAATTCAACTGCCCCAGTGACATCGGTAGTGCGGAAGTAGAACTGTGGACGGTAA
>CAJBQQ010000222.1 GCA_903957805.1 uncultured Pseudomonadota bacterium
ACAGGCAATACGCAGTCCGGTGAATGATCCCGGACCAGCGCCAAAAGCAATTCCATCCATTTGCGAAAGCGTCAGACCAGCTTCTTCCAGTAACTCGTGCAGCAGCGGCAGAAGCAGCTCTGAATGTCTTTGCCCGGCAAGTACCTCCCGGTTCAGTATCTCCCCATCGAACCAGAGCGCGAGGGAACAGTACTCGGTAGAGGTATCGAATGCGAGTATTTTCAAGACAGCAGCTTCAACCCAGGAAGCCCACTGAGCATCTTTCTGAGCCCATCGGCTTGGTGGCGATCACTTTTCCCCCACTTTTGCCGCTTACTTATCATGCCAAAGACCAACGACCGATGGTGGTATAGCCCGATCTGCCGTTAGCCTGCCCTGACTTTACCAGTACCCATTCACCCACCGACCAGATCACTGGTTGCATCCCATCAGGCAGGTCTGTCCCGGGCCCAATCGAAGAGATAGGGAGCTTAGCCTTTCTTACCAACGTTATATGCGGCACATAAGCCTGGTGGTCGAATGAAAATCCAGCAGTGGACAGCTTTCTCTGTAACGCAAATACCAAATTTAGGAGCTCCTGAGGAGTCTTGCTCAACCCTGCATAAGTAATATGGTTATGCTTCCAGTTACGAACCTCATCAACCACGAAATCGAAAGCCTGAAGCCCATCTTCCTGAACTTCGCTCGCAATCTGACACAATGCGTCCAACCGACCGACCTTTACATCCCCCAGAAATAACAGCGTCAGATGAATATTTTCTGCTCTAACTTTTCGTCCGCCACAGCTATTCTCGAGCTGTGTTGCAAGATCATCCAACGGCCTTTGCACCGCAGTATCAGGCCAGACCGCAAAGAAAACCCGAGCAGTTTCTTCCTTGATAGGGGTATTTATTTCAACCAACTGCATCGTCTGTTGTGGCAATCAGGCACACCACCTCCGCCTCTATTCCCTCACCCCGACCCACCGGACCAAGATGCTCGGCAGTCTTAGCCTTAACATTGACATCCAGATTTGGCATCTGCAGATCCTGCGCGATATTAGCGATCATGGTTGGGATATACGGCGCCATTTTAGGCGATTGAGCTATGATGGTCGCATCGATATTACTCACTTTATAGCCACTCTTCTCCAACAACCGATGAACCTCACGTAGCAAAACACGGCTATCGATATTCTTGTAGCGAGGATCGGTATCCGAGAAGTGCCGGCCGATGTCCCCCAACGCGGCGGCTCCAAGTAACGCATCGCAGACCGCATGCAATAACACGTCAGCATCAGAGTGCCCCATCAGACCCTTCTCATAAGGGATGCTAACACCGCCGATGATCAGCTCACGACCTTCAACCAATTGATGAACATCAAAGCCCTGCCCGATTCTAATCTTACTCACTATGGTTTCCTCTCGCGTAAAATCAATTCTGCCAATGCCAAGTCTTGGGGATAGGTAACCTTTAAATTACGGGTATCACTCAGTACTAATTTAGGGTGTAGACCCAATGCTTCAACTGCGCCAGCATCGTCTGTCATGGCCGCCCCGCCAATCCTGCTCAAGGCATCCAGTAGCAGCCTGTATCGAAACATCTGCGGCGTTTGTGCCTGCCACAGACCCTCCCTGGATTCGGTATGCTCAACCCGGCTATTGGCATCGCTACGTTTTAAGGTATCAGCCACCGGAACCGCGAGCAACCCGCCCACCGCATCATCAACAAGTTCATCGATCAGCTTATTAAGCTGTGCCACGCTCAAACAAGGTCTCGCCGCATCGTGAACCAGCACCCAATCGTCATCGCAAATGGGTGATGCTGCCGGAGCTGCTTTAAGACCATTAAGTATGCTCTCGGCACGAGCCGCACCGCCGCAATTGAATACCACCAGCTTGCCG
>CAJBQQ010000223.1 GCA_903957805.1 uncultured Pseudomonadota bacterium
GAAGCTCGTGTCACGAATAATAACTTGGTGCCATGATGCATCCTGCTCGGTGAAGAAACTACCGCCCCAGTAAACACCAAATAAATACACACCCAGCCACATCATGAACGCAAAATAACGCTTGATCTCAAGCTTCGGATCTAGGTTATCCAGTTGCTCCTTTGTATCACGTGTCTTTAATATCCAACCCCATGTAATCAATGCAAACAACGGCATGATTATCATGTGCGCACGCCACAGACCCATCCAGACCCGCTCAAACTCCGGTTCCATCGAATCCATTCCGTGCGAATAGGCAAAACTGCGTTGAAACCAAATCCAGAAAGCCGCCACACACAGCATGAGCGCCATCCCAAACTTGTACCAACCTGAAGCGTACCAGAGCGACCTATCCCAGCCACCCTTAGCCGATCCTGCTTGGCTTGATGATCCTAGTGTTGTTGCCATAATAATTACCTCCTATCTCATTGATTTAAAACAAATTATACTCCTGCCGTCACCGCCAAAAGAACGGGCCTTACATTTCTTGGACCGCCCAATTCCAATATAGTTTCAATTTATTTGCTGACCGGTTACCCCTGAAAACGAACCGATATTAATGATCATCTGCCGATAGTACCCTCCAAAATACTGAGTCACCGCAGTCACCACAGACACCCATCTCTTGTGAATTATGGCGGGCCCGCTTTCTGTTCTCCTAGAAACTACAGAAATCGGTAAAATCAGCATGTCTAATTGTATTTCATTAAAAATACCCTCCTATCGGGTCACCTGTGTTTTTAATGGGGATATAACTCACAAACATGGCTGGCTCTGATTAACTATAGCCAAATTCTTTGCAGACTTCTATCGAGAAATGTCATGAGCTCTCCCGCCCGCCACTATCTCTTCTTACTGCTCTGTCTGTCCCCTGCCGTGGCTCAGCCTGCTGCCATAGACAGCCTCAAGACCTTCGTCCAAGGTACTCGTACCGTTCGGGCAACATTTTCACAGACCCTGATCGATCGAGATATGCGCATTCTGCAAAAAACGACCGGCACAATGCAGTTCGAGCGCCCCGGCAAGTTCAGATGGACGTACGAAAAGCCTTATGAGCAGCTAATCATTGGCGATGGTGTCAGGGTATGGTTTTACGACTACGACCTTAACCAGGTGACCGTGCGTAAGCTCGACCTTGCCATCGGTAGCAGTCCAGCGGCACTACTCGCTGGCAATGGTGCCATTGAGTCTAACTTCGCTCTCAGTGAAAACGGCACTCAGGGTGGCCTAGAGTGGCTGGAAGCCCGACCCAAGAACAAGGAAGGCACCTTTGAACTGGTACGGCTGGGATTTACCCCGGCGGGGGTACTGACGGCGATGGAGTTACGCGATAATTTTGGCCAGACCACGATGCTTATTTTTTCCGGATTGGAGAAGAACCCCAGACTGGGAACTGACGTATTCAAATTTACTCCGCCCAAGAACGCGGACGTGATCAGTGACTGATCTATTCGAGAAGCATAAACCGGCCGCGCCGCTCGCAGAGAGGCTCCGCCCCAAGAGTCTGGATGATGTCATCGGCCAGGCCCACTTACTCGGAGCGGGCAAGCCTTTGCGCCTTGCATTCGAGTCTGGAAAGCCTCATTCGATGATCCTGTGGGGCCCGCCCGGGACCGGCAAAACCACCCTGGCCCGACTCATGGCCATGGCATTTGATGCCGAGTTCGTTGCACTCTCGGCCGTACTATCGGGGGTTAAGGATATCCGCGAAGCGATTGAGCGAGCACAGATGTCGCTACAACAGTCTGGACGCCATACCATCCTATTCGTGGATGAAGTACACCGATTTAATAAATCACAACAGGATGCATTTCTGCCGTATGTAGAACAGGGGTTGGTCACTCTAATCGGAGCCACTACCGAAAACCCCTCGTTTGAAGTCAATAGTGCACTGCTATCACGCGCACAGGTCTACGTGCTCACCGCACTGTCTGAAGATGAACTTGCAACTCTGTTCGAACGGGCGGCAAGAGATTCACTCCAAGATCTGAAATTTACCGATGCCGCAAAAAGTCTATTAATCGGATACGCAGACGGAGATGCTAGACGCTTGCTCAATCTGATAGAACAGTTAGAAACTTCGGCTAAAACAGAGGGTGTCTTAGAGATTAATGGGGACTACTTAAGCAACGCCCTCTCCAGCAATGTACGTCGTTTCGACAAGGGTGGGGATGAGTTTCATGACCAGATTTCAGCGCTGCATAAATCAGTACGCGGCTCCAACCCAGATGCAGCACTTTACTGGATGTGCCGCATGCTGGATGGGGGCGCTGATCCACTTTATATCGGCCGGCGGTTGATCCGTGCAGCAGTGGAGGATGTTGGATTGGCCGATCCGCGAGCACTTCAGATATCGCTTGATGCCTGCGAGACTTACGAGCGGCTTGGTAGTCCGGAGGGTGAGCTAGCACTTGCACAGGCGACTCTGTACTTGGCCTGCGCACCGAAGAGTAATGCTGCCTACCTGGCTTATAATAAAACACTGTCTTTTATCAAGAACGACCAGTCTCGACAGGTGCCTGGGCACTTACGTAATGCACCTACCAAATTGATGAAGGATCTCGGGATAGGACAGGAGTACCGCTATCCTCACGACAGCCCTGAGGCTTACGCTGCTGGAGAAAGCTACCTCCCTGATGGCATCCAAGATCTGAAGCTCTACCAACCAACTGCGCGTGGGCTGGAAGGGAAAATATCAGAAAAGTTGGCACACCTGCACGAATTAGATAAACAGACTCAGAAAAAAACCTAGAACCCCCTCCCCCATCGGTCGATGGGTACAACACACATGACTTGGAGATTGCATGCTAGATATTCAGCTATTACGTACCGATCTGGAGAATGTCGCGAAGCGCCTCTCCTCACGTGGATATACCTTTCCCGTAGAAGAGTTCAACTCATTGGAAACCGAGCGCAAAGTCATCCAGGCCCGCACCCAGGAACTGCAAGCACAGCGTAACTCAGCCTCCAAACAAATCGGCAACGCCAAGGGCAAGGGCGAGGATGTCAGTATCATCATGGCCGAGGTGGCGAGCCTTGGCGATGAGCTGAAACAGGCCGAGACCTTGCTCGAGGGGGTTCAGAGCCAGTTGCGGCAGTTACTATCCGGCACCCCCAACCTGCCCCATGAAAGCGTACCAGAGGGAAAGAATGAAAACGACAACCAAGAGGTTCGTCGCTGGGGGACCCCCTACTCATTTGATTTTGCACCGAAAGATCATGTCAGCGTGGGCGAAGATCTCGGGCTGCTTGACTTCGAGACCGCCGCAAAGCTCAGCGGAGCGCGCTTTAGTCTGATGAAGGGTGGACTCGCGCGACTACATCGCGCACTAACACAGCTCATGTTGGACACACATACGCAGGAACATGACTATACTGAAACTTATGTACCCTATCTGGTCAATGAGGAGAGCTTACGTGGTACCGGCCAGTTGCCAAAATTTGAGGAAGACCTGTTTACTGTGCCACATGGGGATCAAGGAAACTACTACCTAATTCCGACAGCCGAAGTCCCGCTCACCAACACCGTGCGCGATCAGATCGTATCGATGGAATCGCTGCCGATCAGGCTGACTGCACATTCACCCTGCTTCCGCTCCGAAGCAGGTAGTTACGGCAGGGATACTCGAGGCATGATCAGGCAGCACCAGTTTGACAAGGTGGAGCTTGTACAGATCGTCCACCCACAGAAATCTAATGAGGCTTTAGAGGAGCTCACCGGACATGCTGAGAAGATTCTACAGAAGCTGGAACTGCCCTACCGGGTGATGTCTCTCTGTACAGGTGATATGGGATTCTCCGCTGCCAAGACCTACGATATTGAGGTCTGGTTACCCGCACAAAATGCCTACCGTGAGATCTCTTCATGCAGCAATTGCGAGGCATTCCAGGCGAGGCGTATGCAAGCACGGTTCCGTAATGAAAAGGGCAAACCGGAGCTGCTACACACCCTGAATGGGTCGGGCCTAGCGGTTGGTCGCACGCTGGTAGCAATTCTAGAGAATTTCCAGAATGCGGATGGCAGCGTCTCCATTCCAAGAGTCTTACAGCCCTATATGGGGGGCCTTACTCGTCTGACCAGACAGGACAGAAAATGAACCACACGGCACTTGCCTCATCACTACAGGAGATCCTTAACCATGCAGAACGACACAAGCAATACGATTGATAGCGCTAAGCTCGAGTCCGAGGTGCGGGACGCCGTTGCACAGGGTGATAACGTGCAGGAGTCTGTCCAGCGACTAACCCTCAAAGCACTGAGCTCAGAGATCAATGATCTTGCATCCTTACGGCGCGTCATCACCGCAGTGATGAGGGGAGCACGTGACGGGGTACAACAGAGGTTACAACAAACAACCTCACAATCAAACACAGTAAAAATCCAACTGACAGATGCGATTGCCGGACTGGATGCTGCCCTGGCGCAGCTTGCTGAGGCGTCAAAATTGGCGGTTGAGGAGGCGGCCAGTCGGGCTCGTAAATTTTCAAATGAGGAGCTCACTCGCGCTCGCTCAGATCTAGAGAGCTTAGAGGCCATGTTCTTAGAGACGTTACAGTCCTCAGCCTCGACCGCGAAGGGATTGGTAGCGGACACCCTTCACGATCTGGTCACACATGCAAAACTCAATGGCACCGCTGTGGGTTCACAGTTGCAAGATACCCTGACAGCCTTCACCCAACAGATGACATCGACCGGTCAGTCTCAACTTGAGTCGGGTGTAAAACTGACCCACGCCACCTCTGATCTGTTGCGCAAAGTTGCTGCCGGGATGCTCGGTGGCCTGGCAGAACGAGTCAAGCCAGGCGAAAAGCACCAGAGCAGCTAATGCTCTGGCAGGCCCTGATGGCGGCACGCGACCTCGGTCGCCTGCACGAGATCGCATCGATCCTGATCCGCCATGGTTTTGGCAACATGGTGCGCAGGATGGGCCTCGCCAAACCACTGGAACGGGCTGGACGGGCATTACACTGGCATGAAGCAGAGGAGACGGCCCGACTCGAGCCTCATGCCCGTGTAAGACGAGCACTGGAAGAGTTAGGCCCGACTTTCGTCAAGCTCGGCCAGATTCTTGCTACACGTGTAGACCTCTTTGCACCCGAGTGGATAGCAGAGTTCAGCAAGCTGGAAGATTGCGTTCCTGCCGTTCCCTATTCCGCGATACTTCAGCAACTGACAGAAGATCTAGGTGCCCCTCCCGAAGAGATATTTGACTCATTCGATCCGGAACCTCTGGCAGCCGCATCCATCGCCCAGGTATACCGGGCTCGCCTTAAAGATGGCACCGAGGTGGTGGTTAAGGTGCGCCGCCCCGGGATCCTGCCAATCATCGAGTCTGATCTACGCTGGCTGTCAAGATTAGCGGAATGGGCTGAGACAGAGAACCCTGAACTACGCTACTTCCGCCCCCAGGAGGTGGTCCGACAGTTTGCCCAGTCGCTACGTCATGAGCTCGATTTTGCCGCTGAATGCCATAACGCTGAGAGCATTGCGGCTAACTTTGCGGGATACTCTGACTCTGACTCTCTACCCAACCCATCTAACCCTGATGACACGCCTGCGATCATCGTCATCCCTCGTGTCTATTGGGAGTGGACCGGGGAGCGGGTATGTGTACAAGAATACATCGCCGGCATTCCCGGTCGGGACCTTGATGCTGTCGATCATGCAGGGCTTGATCGCAGGATACTCGCGCACCGCGGTGCACGGGCTGTGATAAAGATGGTCATCAAGGATGGCTTATTTCACGCTGACCCGCATCCTGGCAACCTGTTCTACTTGCCTGGCAACCGCATCGCCTTCATCGATTTCGGCATGGTTGGGCGACTTACCGAGGAACGGCGTGATCAGTTGATTCATCTCTTGTTGGGTCTGTTACAACGTGACCCCACCCGTGTCGTTGACGTCCTGCTTGATTGGACGAGCGACGGCGTGGCCGATGAGAGCGGACTGATACTAGCAATTCAAACCTTCGTCCAGCAGTACCAAGGTGTCCCGCTAAAGCAGCTCAGATTCGGCACCATGTTCTCTGAAATCGTAGCCAACTTGCGTGAGCACAAGCTTGTCCTGCCCCCCGACCTGGCACTCCTCACCAAGGCATTCATCACGCTTGAAGGACTGGGCTGTGAGCTTGAACCGGACTTTGATATGGCCGGCGAAGCACTTCCACTATTACGCGCAGAAATGTTGGCCCGTTATACCCCCTCATCGCTTGTTAAGCGGGGCTGGCGCGCGACCAGCGAGATGCTGGGGCTCATTACCGACCTGCCTCATGATCTCTCTCGTCTCATACGCGCTGCCAGACGTGGCAAACTAGATATTCATATTGATGTGTTGCACCTCAAGCATGTCGGAGACCAGCTCGATGGCGCTGTTAACCGACTCTCCGCCGGTCTCATTATCGCCGCACTCATCATCGGCTCCTCCATCGTCATGACCGTTGTTGGTGGACCCACACTGATGGGGCTACCCTTCTTTGGGGTACTTGGATCCTTCTGCGCAACAATCGGTGTGGTATGGTTATTGCGCTCAATCCATCGTAGCAATAAGGCAGATCGAGAATCAAGGCCGTAATAAAGGGGGATAACAAGTTCTATCTGTCTCGACAATCCGTCTGACAGATCACATCCAAATTTTATAAGGGATATTGAGCCACTTTCACTGTCAAAGTGGAATAGGTACGGCTTACTTTGCTGATGTAATCACTGGCGATGGCCCGGCCTTAAGTCTTCGTTTTCAGAAAAGCTGATACGGCCTTGGCCGTTTTTGAGATACAGGATGGTATTTAAAAATGGCGGGAGAGATTCCCGCCATTTTTTTGTATTTAGCCCTTCAGTGCAGACATCGGCGCACCGAAATTGATGTGGAATGCCGTCCCACCAATCACTAGCGCCGGTACCGACTTAACACCAGCAGCTTCAGCAGCTGCAATACGGCCTGATTGCTCACCGAGATGCACATGCTCCACATCGTACCGAGCAGGATCCAAAGCATCTGCAACCTGATTCTCAGCTTCAACACAGACGGGGCAACCAGCGTGGTAGAAAATAGCAGCTGTTTTCATAAATTAATCTCCAGAAATTTTAGATGTCAGTGGGGGCTACCCACGTTCGCAAGAACAAATAAACTATGAATGCGACACTGCAATTATAATCGGTAGTCGCATTCTCACGCCAGCAGCTTGTCAGCCCCAGACCCAGAGATAGAGTTACCCTATTGATTAATAATAACTATATCGCCTTATCATAGTTTGGAGATTGGGTTGAATCAGCCCCTTACACGCGCTCCCTACTCCGTTGGATTCTTCTCCTTCAGCGACAGTGCCAGCGCATACAATATCTTTCTATTTTCACCCGTAATTTCCGCTGCAAGCTTTACTGCCTGCTTCAGTGGCAAGTCCTCAAGTAAGATCTCCAGCGTATGCTGGGACTGCTCACTCATTCCTGGTTCATTCTGAATCTCTGCGCCCGATATCAGCAGCACAAACTCCCCCTTTTGCTGATTCGCATCCGTCTGTAACCAGGTTAAAGCATCTCCCAGAGCGCAGCCGTGGATAGTCTCAAACAGTTTTGTTAGCTCTCGTGCAATAGTGATCCGGCGATGCTCCCCCATAACTGCAGTCAGGTCCGTTATACATTCCAGAATGCGGTGAGGTGCTTCATAAAATATCAAGGTATGCGGCTGTGACTTTAACTCCTCCAGTGCACGCTTACGTGCTCCGGTCTTGTTTGGAAGGAATCCATAAAATAGAAAATGAGGTTCAGCGAATCCGCTTGCGGACAGCGCACACACGGCGGCATTTGCGCCCGGTATCGGCGTCACTCTGAAGCCTTGTTGACGCACCAGGTCCACCAGAATCGCCCCAGGATCCGAGACTCCCGGGGTACCTGCATCGGTGACTAGTGCAACTGAGTCCCCCGCTTGAAGCAACGTGATGATTTTCTCCGCAGCGGCTCGTTCGTTATGTTGATGCAGGGCCATCATCTTCCCGGCTAACGAGTGATGCGCAAGTAAATTCCTTGTGGTTCGGGTGTCCTCGGCAGCGATCACGTCTACTGATCCGAGCACATCCAGCGCCCGCAGACTGATATCGCGCAGGTTCCCTATCGGGGTGGCAACCACATATAATGTACTCTTAGGCATCATATCCTTGCACTGCTGCATCTGTTCGACCTTGTCTGTCTAGTATCGGAATGTACTATACGGTAGGCCATGAGTATTTTCTACCCAGTTTCGGTAGTTGTATGACTCTAACTGATCGCTAAGTTTTAGTGCGATACAGGATTACGATTAACGTTCACGATTTCAGTTGAATAAAGAAGATGAGAGGCTATGTGTTGAGCCCCACTCACACTGCCCATTAAGTTCTCGACACCACCCTCAGAACCCTCGGCAGGCTCTCTCTCGATCAGGTCAAGCATCAGGAGTTAATGAATGATTATTAAAAAATGGAACTGGCTATTACTACCCTTATTACTTTCTGCCCTCTCCGGCTGCGAGGTATTCCTTATCGGCGGAATTGTCACTGGAGTTGGTACAGGCCTTGCAGTATCTGAAGATCGCCGTACCAGCGGTACTTTTGTTGAGGATGAGGGAATTGAATTCACGAGTGCCCAGCTGATCAGGGAGAAAACTGGCGCAAATGTTCATGTCAATGTCACCAGCTTCAATCGTAATGCTCTCCTCACTGGGGAGGTCCCTACCGAACCCATTAAAAAAGATATTGAGGCGCTTATCAAGGGCGTCAAGAATGTCCGCGATGTTACCAACGATATTATGGTTACAAGCCCCTCCTCGATCATCTCCAGAAGTAATGATATGGTTACGACCACTAAGGTCAAGGGACGATTCTTGGATGGTGGCAGATTTCAAATAAATCATGTCAAGGTAGTAACCGAAAATGGCACGGTCTACTTACTGGGACTGGTCAAGCGCCAAGAGGCCGAGAGTGCTTCAGAGATAGCCAGCTCTACCAGTGGAGTTCGAAGAGTTGTTAAGGTGTTCGAGTATCTGGATTAATTTCAAGATCTCCGGATACCTACACCATGGATGTACTTCTAGTGCTCCGAACCACTCTCCCAGTTACTGGACTCCCTAAATACCGGCTCAGAATCGCACTGTATTTGTAACGTTAACCACTCACCCTCCCATGCTCCCTCCAGAATTTATCTCCCAGCTCCGATGCCTCCTTCCCCCTGACCGGCTTTATACCGATCCGGTTGACTGCTATGCATATTCTTATGACAACAGTCGAAAGATATTTCCCCCAGAGGCTGTTGTGTTTCCACTTGCAACTGACGAGATCGTGAGCATTGTAACGCTATGCAATGATTATCAGGTCCCGATCACCCCTCGTGGGAGGGGTACCGGCACGACAGGTGGGAGTCTCCCCGAGCAGGGTGGTGTTGCATTATCGCTTGAACGCATGTTGCAAATCATTAAGGTTGATCCTGCGAACCGTGTCATCATCGCCGAGCCTGGCGTTCTTAATCAATCGATTCAAGATGCTGCTTTAAAGCACAACTTTTTCTGGCCACCCGACCCCTCAAGCGCCGCTTATTGCAGCGTTGGCGGTAACCTTGCCACTTCGGCCGGTGGTCCGCATGCAGTTAAGTACGGCACCACCCGCGATCACGTCCTGGGTTTGAAAGCGGTCACAGGCCTAGGCGACATTATCAAGACCGGTTGCTACACCACGAAGGGGGTGGTGGGGTATGACCTGACTCGCCTCCTGATTGGGTCTGAAGGAACACTTGCCATCATCACCGAGGCAACTCTTAAACTCACCCCCTTGCCTTCCTCTATTGGCGGACTTACAGCTCACTACCGTGATGCTGCGAGTTGTGCTGACGCGATCGTTGCCATCATGGCACTCCCTCAAGTTCCCAGCGCTCTTGAGTTTCTTGATGAGAGCTCTCTCAACTTGATCCGTGGACGCTTTCCAGACATGCTCCCCTCGGACACCCGCGCGATGCTGATGATAGAGTTAGATGGAACTGCTAGAGATGTTTTGGAATCAACTGAGTCAGTTCTCTTGACATGTCAACGCGAAGGATTATTGCATGCTGAACGAGTGTCAGATACCGCGAACCTCTGGAAGGCTCGTAAGGCATTGTCACCACTACTGCGCGATATCGCACCCAAAAAAATCAACGAGGATGTAGTTGTTCCCGTTGCGGAACTGCCTGCATTATTGGAGGGACTCAAGCAATTGAGTATTAAGTACCAGATCGTGAATGTGAATTTTGGTCATGCTGGGAATGGAAACATCCATGTGAATCTGCTTGTAAACCCAGAAGACAACAGCGAGATGACACGGGCGGAGAGATGCTTGGACGAGGTATTCGATCTGGTGATAAGGCTTAACGGCACCCTATCGGGCGAGCATGGTATCGGTAGCGAGAAGCGGGCCTACATCAGCAAGGAGGTCGATGTAACAACCCTTGCACTGATGAAGTCCATCAAGCGGGTATTTGATCCAAACAATATTCTAAACCCTGGCAAGATGTTCCCCTAACACAGTCATTAATTCATGAAAGGGGTCTTCCCCTGAATTGGTCTTGTTACACGATGTGCGATTAGCGACCCTTAAGTAGCGCTGCAATATCGTGGGGGAATACCTCACTGTCCTTGCCATTACTTACATACAGACGCAGCTTTCCTGCCGCATCAAATATATAAGTTCCTATGGAATGATCCATGTCATGCTGTTCGGCGGTTCCCCCTGCCTGTTGCCGATATGCGACCTTAAATTCTTCTGTTACTTTTTTGATCGACTGATCATCTCCTGTTAACCCGAGGAACGAGGAATTAAATGAGGACAGATACTTTCCGAGACGTTCCGGTGTATCCCGCTCAGGATCGATGGTCACAAATAATACCTGTACCCGCTCTGCATCCTTGCCGAGCTTCTTCATGGTCTCCGACAGCTCACCCAGCGTTGTAGGGCAAACGTCGGGGCAGTTGATGTATCCGAAAAACACCACCACCACCTTGCCCTTAAAGTCAGCGAGTGTGCGTGTCTTTCCTGTATGGTCATTGAGATTGAAGTCGCGGCCGAATGCAGCGCCTGTGATATCTGATGCCAGGAATGTAGACTTAACTCCTACACCCTTTGTCTCAACTCCACAGCCTGAAATAGATGCTGCGGCCAGCGCTGCAGCAAGCAGAGCTGCATGATACGATTTAACGTAACCGATCAAAAGTAGAAATAGTGGTCTACCAGCAGCACGGCGAATAACGCTGCTAGGTATATGATCGAGTATCGAAAGGCTTTACGTGCGAGTTGATCACTGTAGTCACGGTAAATCTTTATCGCGTAGTACAAGAATACTGCGTCCAGTGCTAATGCCCC
>CAJBQQ010000224.1 GCA_903957805.1 uncultured Pseudomonadota bacterium
CCGTAGGTCTCTTTCATCTCACCGCCAAACTCGCGGATGATGTCGAGCCACTCCTGAGGTACGGAACTGGATCCATGCATCACCAGGTGGGTATTTGGAATGCGCCTGTGAATCTCTTTAATGCGCTCGATGGCGAGAATGTCACCGGTCGGCTTACGGGTGAATTTATAAGCGCCGTGCGAGGTGCCGATGGCGATCGCTAAGGCATCCACGCCGGTCTGCTTAACAAAGTCAGCAGCCTGCTCCGGGTCGGTTAGCAGTTGGTCATGTGATAACTTGCCCTCGGCACCGTGACCATCCTCAGCCTCACCCATACCGGACTCGAGCGAGCCTAAGCATCCTAGCTCTCCCTCGACAGAAACGCCGACAGCATGTGACATCTCGACCACCTTAGAGGTGACCTCGACGTTATATTCATACGATGATGGTGTCTTGGCATCGGCCTCTAGGGATCCGTCCATCATGACACTGGAGAATCCGCTACGGATTGCGTTAATGCAGACTCCGGGTGATGCACCGTGATCCTGGTGCATGACAATAGGGATATGTGGATAGGATTCGACAGCAGCAGCGATCAGATGTCGTAGAAAAGCCTCACCAGCATACTTACGCGCGCCGGCAGAGCCTTGCATGATGACCGGGCTGTTGCACTCATCAGCCGCCTGCATAATGGCCTGAATCTGCTCCAGGTTGTTCACATTGAAAGCGGGAAGGCCGTAGCCATTTTCCGCTGCATGATCTAATAGTTGCCGCAATGATACGAGTGCCATTTGAGTCTCCTTCTAGTAAGAATGTGCTTATAAAAACTCGTAAATACTAAACTAATATAGACGATCAGAGAGGAGCTGTTAGTCGCTTTCTTTAGAATGTCTCTTAATTATGCCTTTCTATGCTCCCCAACCTTGACGATCTTCATGGTATTGGTACCACCTGCCTTCCCGACCGGCTCTCCAATGGTCATGATGATTAAGTCTCCATTATGCACCGCACCACGGTTGAGTAGTTCAGTCTCTGCTAAGTCAAGGATGGACTCTGGATCGCTCGATCCGCCACTAAATTTAATGGGGTAGACGCCTCGGAATAGAGTCATCTTACGGCGGGTATCCTCCTGTGGGCTCAGCGCAAATATAGGCACATTGGAGTTTCTGCGAGACATCAGTAGAACCGTACGGCCACTCTGTGTGAGTGCGGCGATGGCACGGATCTTGAGATTGCTGGCGGTGAACATGGTGGCACGTGCGATCGCCTCCTCAATGGTGTCTGGGAGGCCGGACTGGAAACGCCGTTGGTCCTGGCTTGCCAGAAATTCTTTCTCTGCTTCAAGGCATACTCTAGCCATAGCCTCGACTGCTTCAACCGGATAATCTCCAGCGGCAGACTCGGCAGACAGCATGACCGCATCAGTGCCATCCAGAACTGCATTGGCCACATCTGATACCTCGGCCCGGGTCGGGATCGGGCTCGTGATCATTGACTCCATCATCTGAGTTGCGGTCACCACAAGCTTATTGCTAAGACGTGCCGCACGTATCATTCTCTTCTGCAGTGCAGGGACCACCGCGTCACCCACCTCCACCGCCAGGTCGCCGCGAGCCACCATAATGGCATCGGAGGCTTGCAGAATATCGTCAAGAGCGAGGATCGCCTCTGAACGTTCGATCTTTGCCATCATCAGACTCTTTCCGCCGGCCTCACGCATCAGGTCACGGGCCCACCGCATATCCTCACCTGTGCGCGGAAATGATACCGCCAGGTAATCCGCCTTGAGGGCTGCTGCAGTCTTGATGTCCTCCATATCCTTTGGAGTTAATGCGGGTGCGCTGAGTCCACCTCCCTTACGGTTGATCCCCTTGTTGTTGGAGAGCACCCCACCCTGTTCTACCACGCAATGGATCTGGCGCCCCTTGACCTGAGAGACGCCGAGCACGATGCGGCCATCGTCCAGCATCAGTGTTACCCCGGTTCCTACATCATTCGGTAGTTCTTTGTAATCCAGACCGACCTTTTCTTGATCCCCCATCTCACAGTCAGCATCCAGAACAAACTTATCACCGGCCTTAAGAGTGATCTTCCCATGTTCGAACTTTCCGATACGAATTTTTGGGCCCTGCAGATCTGCCAGCACACCTACTGTCTGACCAGCGGCACGGGCCAGTGAGCGAGCGAGTTCGGCATGTTCGATGTGCTCCTCACGGGTGCCGTGGGAGAAGTTAATGCGGACTACATCAACCCCTGCATGGATCATCCGCTCTAGAACTTCTGGAGTACTGGACGCGGGTCCAAGGGTTGCGACGATTTTTGTTCTTCGGATCATTCTGTGAGTGGCGGTAAGGGGTATCTCAGAGCTTAGCGTGCGCGTTCTTCTAGTATCTCGACAGCGGGTAGTTTCTTGCCTTCTAGGAATTCGAGGAAGGCGCCTCCGGCTGTTGAGATATAGGATATCTTGTCATAGATACCGTACTTCTGGATCGCGGCGATAGTATCACCGCCACCTGCCAGGGTGAATGCGTTGGTATTGGCGATCGCCATTGCAATGGTCTTGGTGCCGGAGCCGAACTGGTCAAACTCGAACACACCGACCGGACCATTCCATACTACCGTGCCCGCTTTCATAATGATGTCTGCCAGCTCTTGTGCACTCTTTGGCCCGATATCGAAGATCATCTCATCATCAGCGACTGTACCGGCATCTTTCAATACAGCTGTTTCATTCGCGTCGAATTTCTTACCGACCACAACGTCCTTCGCGATCGGAATAGATGCATTACGTTTTGCCATTTTATCCATCAGCATTTTTGCGGTCGGGATCAGGTCATCCTCGCACAAGGACTTGCCAACATTCTTGCCAGTGGCCTTGAGGAAGGTGTTAGCGATACCGCCACCGACCACCATCTGATCAACCTTCTCGGATAGGGACTCAAGTACTGTCAGCTTGGTCGAGACCTTGGACCCACCGACGATAGCAACCATCGGTCGTGCCGGGTTTAGTAGTGCCTTGGTCAGAGCCTCCAATTCCTGGGTCAAGAGGATTCCCCCACAGGCAATGGGAGCATACTTGGCGATCCCGTGGGTCGATGCCTCGGCACGGTGTGCGGTGCCGAATGCATCCATCACGAAGATATCGCACAGACGGGCGTATTTTTGGGCAGTCTCATCCAGATTTTTCTTCTCACCTTTATTGACTCGGCAATTCTCCAGAACGACCAGCTCCCCTTCCGCGACTTCGAATCCACCCTCAACCCAATCTTTAATCAGTCTTACAGGCTTACCCAGACGTGCAGCAATATTGTCGGCGACTGGCTTGAGAGAATTCTCTTCAGACCATACACCCTCTTCGGGACGGCCCAGGTGAGAAGTCACCATGACTTTGGCGCCTTTGTTTAGGCAGTGGTTGATGGTGGCCATGGAAGCGGTAATACGGGCATCGGATGTGACCTTGCCGTCCTTGATGGGGACATTGAGATCGGCACGAATGAATACACGCTTACCCTTGAGATCGAGGTTGACGAGATTGATGACGGACATGGAAAGCTCCAAATTTATATAAATTTTAAGGGGTGGCCTACGAGCCACCCCTTAAATTGCTAGGCATCTGCGACG
>CAJBQQ010000225.1 GCA_903957805.1 uncultured Pseudomonadota bacterium
AATTGAGTTGACATGGCATCCCCACTTATCTGCTCTTGTTCCAGCACATGCGTGAGATGATTGGCAATTAGTGATGGTGGAATCTGCTTCAGATTGAATTGCAGGCAGCGCGACAGCACAGTGACCGGGATCTTCTGTGGATCTGTCGTGGCAAGCACGAACTTGACATGGTCCGGTGGCTCTTCCAAAGTTTTCAGCATTGCATTGAAGGCTGACTTAGAAAGCATATGCACTTCATCAATGATGTAAACCTTGTACCGACCATAGGTAGGAGCATAGAGCGCATTTTCCAGTAGCTCTCGCATACTATCTACCTGCGTATTGGAAGCAGCATCCAGCTCAATCAAATCAACAAAGCGCCCTCCATCGATCTCGATACAGGCACCACACTTTCCGCAAGGGGTCGCGGTGATGCCGCTTTCACAGTTGAGTGCCTTGGCTAAGATGCGTGCGATGGTGGTCTTTCCGACGCCACGCGTGCCGGTAAATAGATAAGCATGGTGCAGACGTTGTCGCTCCAATGCATTGGTCAGCGCCTTGACCACATGATCTTGTCCGGTCAGCTCTGAAAAGCTCTTGGGGCGCCATTTGCGCGCAAGGACTTGGGTTAGTGACACGATGTTGGTTGGCAGCAGGGAGGTCTTGTCTACTTGTTAAAAGGGGGTGGCGAGCCTAACCCCCGGCACTTGCAAGAAATAGCTGTGGCTGCTTCCTTCCGGACCTGACCAGGTTCACTACCGTGCAATGCGGGGAGGCCCGCCATAGAAAGTATTTACGAGTAATCGTACTGCAAGGACAATCTATGCAAACGCTCTCTTACGGTTGCAATATCGCCACACCGTTATTGTGCACGGAGTTTCCAGCTACGTCCACCGCCCAAACAACATTTGTTCGACTCAGCTGCACTGACCCCTAGTAATTGCTCTGGTATCCTTGCTGAATGACACAGGATATAGATACTACCCCGCAGCGTTATCGTGGCCGTTTCGCCCCCTCCCCCACAGGCCCGCTCCATTTTGGATCGTTGGTAGCGGCTATGGGGAGTTATTTGGAGGCAAAATCTTTCCGGGGGGAGTGGTTAGTCAGGATCGAGAATATTGACTCCCCTCGCGAGGTCCCTGGTGCAGGCAAAGAAATTTTGGATACACTGGAAGCGCTGGGGATGGAATGGGATGGGGAGGTGGTCTATCAAGACCGGCGTCATGAAGCTTACCAAGCCGCGCTCGCCATGCTCGAGCAACAGGGTATGGTCTACCCTTGCACATGCAGCCGCAAGGTGATTGCCGATTCTGGCATCATCGGCAGAGAGGCTGGGGCATATCCTGGTACCTGCCGTGCCGGTCTGTCCGATTATAGAAATTCAGCCTCGTTACGGGTACGGACTCATGATGATCCAATTGAGTTTAAGGATACCCTGCTCGGCCCGGTTCGGCAGCAACTAACAAGCACCACGGGCGATTTTGTGTTGCGTCGGGCTGATGGCATCTATACCTATCAACTGGCGGTGGTGGTGGATGATGCCGCACAAGGTATCACCCATGTTGTACGAGGTTCGGACCTACTGGATTCAACTCCGCGCCAGATTTACCTGCAACACTTACTGGGCTATTCAACGCCAACTTACATGCACCTGCCACTGGTGACCAACACCCAAGGTGAAAAACTCAGCAAACAGACCCGAGCAGCAGCCATTGATCTATCCAATCCCGTCGTACAATTAGTCTCGGCATTAGAGTTTCTCGGCCAAAATCCACCAGCAGAAATGGTTGAGAGCAGCCTTACATCCTTCTGGCAATGGTCACTAGCGAATTGGACGCTACAGAGAATTCCGTTATCGCCGCTTTGTTCGGCTAATGAAGAATAGACTTAAGCTTTAATTCCTATCTCAATTCCCGCTAAATTCACACAGTGAAAATACTTTTAGACCTAGCTTCTCCAGTCGCGCCCTACCACCCACGTCAGGAAGATCGATCACGAAACAACACTCAACCACTAACCCGCCCATCTCCTGTATAAGCCCAGCAGCAGCTTCGGCTGTACCACCTGTCGCAATCAGATCATCCACTAATAAAATACGTTCACCCGGTTGAATTGCATCCACATGAATCTCAATACGGTCACTTCCATATTCCAATTGATAATCCCGCCCGACGGTTGCAGCTGGTAGTTTTCCTTTCTTACGTATCGGGATGAAGCCTAAATTAAGCTCGTACGCAACCGGAGCGCCGATAATGAATCCACGCGACTCGATACCCACTACCTTGTCGATCTTTAGTGACTGGTACCGGCTAGCAATCTCCTGAACGGTCGCTCTCAGCCCGACCGGATCTTTCAGTAGTGTAGTGATATCGCGAAACATAATCCCCTCGTGGGGGTAATGCGGGATGGTACGAATGCG
>CAJBQQ010000226.1 GCA_903957805.1 uncultured Pseudomonadota bacterium
AATATTACCGGGGTGCATATCGGCATGAAAATAGCCATCACGAAAAACTTGGGTGAAAAAAATCTCCACTCCTACGCGCGCAAGTTTTGGAATGTCTACACCCTGCTCTTGTAGTCTCGCCACATGGCTAATGGGGATGCCTTTCATGCGCTGCATCACCATCACGGTGGGATGACAATAATCCCAATAAACTTCGGGAACTAGTAGTAGAGGCGAATCAAGAAAGTTACGGCGTAATTGGCTGCAGTTCGATGCTTCGCGCATAAGATCAAGTTCGTCATTCAGGTGTCGCGCAAATTCCACTACTACTTCACGAGGTTTTAGACGCTTGCCATCTGGCCACAAGGCCTCGACCAACCAGGCGCCAGTCTCCATTAAAGCGACATCATGCGCGATGATCGGAGCGATACCTGGGCGCAATATTTTAACGGCTACTTCTGTGCCATCATGTAGTTCTGCCAGATGGACTTGGGCAACAGATGCGCTGGCTATTGGCTCTGCTTCAAACTGGTGGAATACCTCGCTAGCGGGCCTGCCATAGACCTGCTCGAGGATACTAAGTGCAACACTAGACGGAAATGGCGGGACCTGATCCTGTAACTTGGCTAGCTCATCGGCAATGTCTTGTGGAAGGAGGTCTCGGCGAGTGGACAGCACTTGGCCAAACTTGACAAAAAGAGGGCCGAGCGCTTCTAGTGCCAGACGTAAGCGTTCGCCACGCGGTTTCTCTAACTGCCGCCAGAAGGTGGCGATCTTGACTAAAGGCTGCAAGGGATGCAACCGCCCTTGACCTAGAATAAAATCATCAAGGCCAAAACGGAATGCTACAGCGAGTATTTTGAGGAGGCGAATGAAACGCATTTATTCCAGATGTAACAGTTTATTTAGGGGCAATCTTAACCAAGAGATCGCCATGATTAAGTTTCTCTATCCGTTCCCCTAGTTTCTCCACGTCAATATGGAGAGTATTTACATCGGCAACGAACTTGCGCACATAAGCGGGCTTGGCAAGCAGAGGCTGCTCCTCCAGCCAATACTCTGAAAGTGTTTGAGAGAGGTTGCGTAGAGTCTCGGTATGCCACTGCACCAGGCTATCTCCAGTCTGCACTAGCCGGTGGGCAAGGATGTCACCCATGAACCGGCTTAAATCCTGTTCGACATCCCAGTGTAGGTTTTTACCAATGTCTAGAAGTTCTTCCGCCAAGGCGATATCGCCGGAAATGAGGATATTAGAATAGGCTTCTTCATCATGCGTAAGTAATCGCGGCAGAAGACTGGGAGCCAGGGTAAGGGTGGCATCAGGCGTGACAGCATCTGTTGCAGCCGCAATCTCGCCATTGGATTGCACTACCAAATTGAAGTCGGCGAAAGGGGGGGTGCAGAAGCGAACGATCTTTCCAGCGCAGGGTTGCAGCCGTTTGCGTGCCCAGCTCTCACCTCGTAATAGGTGGTTGAGCGGGGCTATCGCAGCAGATGCTAGCATGGTAACTGCGTAAATCTAGGAGACTTGTTGGATCCCAGCAAGCAACCAAACAGCCTCGGCATCTTTGAGACTCTTTTGTACATGCCAGATTTCATCAATTGATTCGGGTAATGAGTCGGGTGATTCGCGTAATTGGCCGTTGAAGCGCACGCTTGCGATGGCTTGATCATCTGTGGTGACGACCTCCAGCAGTTCGGCATTGATCGAGAGTACTTCAGTTTTCTGTGGTTCATCACCGCGCTCACTGATTTGCATGCTGATCTCTGCATACATCTCTGGTGTGGTGTACTCACGAATGTCATTCAAATCACGTGCATCATTGGCCGCTTGGAGGCGGATAAATGAGGTCTTGGCGTTGCGTAAGAATGGTTCCACCTTAAAATCTGCGGGGATATTCGCGGCTTTTTGGGTAGCATCCATCGCAGCTCCTAGTCCCATCGATGCCGGCGTTATAGGGCTGTTGGAGGTGTTTGCATCCATTCCGGAATATTGTAGAGGGCGCGTCACCTGTTCTTGTCTGGATTTACGCATCATGCGTATGACAAAGAAAATTGCAGCCATCAGTGCGGCCAGCATCAGTACATCCGTCATATTGACGCCCTCGAATGCGCCACCCATAAACAGTGCGGCCAGCAATCCTCCCGCGACTAGACCCGCTAACGGACCTGCCCACTTGTTGCCACCAGCGGCGGTAGCGGCAGCAGTCGGCGCCTGTGTCGGCTTGGGTGCGGCTTGCGGGCTGATGGACTGACGTTGTTGGCCGATACTCTTGCCACCACCGAAACGTTTTGCTTCTACATCAAAGGTGGCCAGTCCAAAGCTGAGAACGGCCAGAGTCATCAGGGTCGCTATTTTATTCATGAAGGTCTCCAGCAGGATGGTTAAGGGGTTTAGTATAGCACTATCGATTCATTACGATGTTTCGTAAATTGAGCTCAGACTCAGCTACAGTAGGGTGTTAATGGACCTTTGGTGAGAAGGTTTGGGTGAATTTATACTTTGAATGAGAATTCCTTTGCATCTAGAGAAGGGAGGCGTGTTCTGCAGCTCGACTTGTTCAGGGATTTCTTAGGGATTGCTCTGATAAATCCATTCCCGTCGCACCAACCACTTCTCAATTTCAACAGCAATAAGTACGATACCTGCTGCACCCACACATATTGCAAGTTCTGCCATATCGAGTGGTTCTGTTTTGAAAATCGGGTTGAGTGCAGGAATGTAAATGGTCGCCATTTGCAGTATAACGGTGATGATAATGGCCGCCGTCATCGGTCGGTTGGAGAATGGCCCAATGGAGAATAAGGATTCCTTTTCAGAACGGATCGCTAACACGTTGGCAAGCTGAGCCAACGTCAGCACGGTGAATACCATGGTCTGCCAATGTGTCGAGTCGGAGTGGTAAGCCCAGGATTGAATCAGCAAGGTCAGAGAGGTCATTAGCAATCCTACCCAGACTATGTGTTGCCACATCCCATGCGCGAAAATACTTTCCTGAGGGGGGCGCGGGGGGCGCTGCATCACGCCTCGTTCAGCCGGTTCCGAAGTGAGTGCCAATGAGGGCAGGCCATCTGTAACTAGATTGATCCATAGGATGTGGATCGGTAGCAGTGGGATGGGCAATCCTAAGAGAGGGGCCAATAAAATGGTTAGAATTTCAGCGGAGTTTGTGGTCACTGCGTAGCGAATGAATTTACGAATGTTATCGTAGAGGCGGCGGCCCTGACGTATGGACTGTACGATGGTGGCGAAGTTATCATCCAGCAGCACCATATGGGCTGCCTCACGTGCCACATCAGTCCCACCTTTGCCCATCGCTATTCCGATATTCGCCACCTTCAGCGCGGGAGCGTCATTTACGCCATCGCCGGTCATGGCAACGATCTCCCCTTTGTCTTGTAGCGCTTGGACAATCCTTATCTTCTGAGTAGGGTCAACGCGCGCATAAACTCTTATCTTCTCAACTACTGACTGAAACTCTGCTTGGTCAAGTCGTGCTAGCTCGGGCCCAGTCATGATTCCCTTGTTATTGTCGAGGAGTATGCCGAGTTCACGTGCAATTGCACCTGCAGTAGCGGGATGGTCACCGGTGATCATTACCGGCGTAATGCCGGCTGACTTGCACAGAGCCACCGCCTCCTTCACGCCTAAGCGAGGTGGGTCGATTAAGCCGACAAAACCTAGAAAAATCAGCTCGCTTTCCAACTCTTCTAGATTTTGAGTTACGGGTAACTCAGGCCAGTTGCGGTAGGCGAAAGCCAATACACGGAGCCCTTCAGCAGCCATGACTCCAGCTGTGCCCAATAGCGCCGTCCGGTCGATGTTTTCATTTGTGCTAAACGAACGATTACACTTTGACACTACTGTTTCTGGTGAACCTTTGGTAAAAGCAATCACTATTGAGTCGGTACGGTGAAAAGTGGTCATCCGCTGCCGTTCAGAATCGAAAGGTAGCTCCTTAATTCGTGGCATTTCTTGTTCCAATACTTTCTTGTTAAATCCGGCTGCCTGTGCCGCTTCTAACAAGGCTACTTCGGTCGGCTCCCCTTGTATCTTGCTGTGATTATCTAAGTGAGCATCGTTATTTAAGGCCAGTGCTCGGAATAGGGTCGACCATGATTCTGAAGATTGAGCTAATTGCAGATCATTTTCCAAGCGACCATCGGCATAGATAGCGGCTGCTTGCATTTTATTTTGGGTGAGTGTGCCAGTCTTGTCGGAGCAGATGAAAGTCACCGAACCTAGAGTCTCCACTGCGGGTAGGCGGCGGATCAGGGCATGTTGCTTGACCATTTTGCGCGCTCCAAGGGCAAGTGAAATGGTCACTACTGCTGGCAGGGCCTCTGGGATGGCAGCGACTGCTAGGCTGATGGCGGTCATGAACATAAGCAACAAGGGTTCACCGCGGATTATGCCTAGAATAAATACTACTCCGCAGATTCCCAGTGCTGTTAGCGCCAACCTTTTGCCCAGATTAGACAAACGGTTTTGAAGTGGTGTCTTGGTGTCCCTTGCATCACTGAGCAATGCAGCAATTTTGCCAAGTTCACTATGCATGCCAGTTGCCACCACCAGCCCACGTCCGCGGCCATGGACGATATTAGTGCCCTTGTAGGCCATGCAATGTCGATCACCTAGCGGCAGATCAGATGCTTTCACTGCATCCGTCTGTTTATCTACTGCAACCGACTCTCCGGTAAGCGATGACTCATCTATTCTGATATGAGCCGTTTCAACGATACGCAGATCAGCCGGCACTAGATTGCCTGCTTCTAGCAGGACGACATCACCAGGAACCAATTCAGCCGTGCTGACGGTCTCTATCTGGTTATTACGCAAGACTCTTGAGACAGTTTCAGATAATCTTTTAAGAGCAGATATCGCACGTTCTGCTCGGTACTCCTGTACGAATCCAATGATGGCATTCAGTATTACAATGAGGACAATGACGATGGTATCTTCTGGATCTCCAATCACACCGGAAATCACCGCCGCTACAATCAGAACTAGAATCATGAAATCGCTGAATTGGTCAAGAGCCATGCGCCAGAGTGGTCGGCCTTGACTTTCGTTGAGTGTATTGGGGCCAAAATGGGCTAGTCGCCGGGTTGCTTCGGGAGTGCTCAGACCATTTTGACTGCTAGATTTCAGTTGTTGCGCGGCCTCATTTTCAGACAGCACATGCCAGGAGGTCTGGTTAATATCCATTTTCAAGCAGGACACAGACGGTTAGAGAGTTTTCGTGCGGCACTCGGACGGCCAAGTGGATGGAAAGAACCAAGGCAGCTGATACTTGGATATTTCAAGGGGTAAGGCATGCATCATAACTTCAGCTTAGCCTAAGAGACTAAGGCCTACAACGCGGAGAGTATCTTGATCAGCGGTGGTCTTTAGGTAGCGTTCTTTAAGAGCAGGTTAGATTGTCAGGATCAGAGTGGAGGAAGGCTGCTGCGTTAATTGTTTTCCGGGAAACTCTGTTTCGTAAGGTATCGTCGACGTTCAGGGATACAGTTTGCTCAGGTTCTAGTCCTTGAGTGCCGATTTTGTCGGTAACAATACTCTTGACCGTCAGGATCGGCAGGATGTAATGTCTGGCCTTGGTGGGCTGCAGAGTAAATTTAAGATTTGTATTTTTGAAGAGATAAACTGGAGTGTAAAAATGAAAACAACAA
>CAJBQQ010000227.1 GCA_903957805.1 uncultured Pseudomonadota bacterium
GAGTTACACGCACGTGGGTTGTATTTCATGGTGCAAGAACCCAGTGGGTAGAAATGTGTGTCGATTGAAAAATTCAATTGTGACAGCCGGGTGAAATGACGGACCGTATCCATTTCAGAGACTTCTGGTAATAGAGGCGGTATTTTTCGCAGCATTTTTGCTGGAATATTTTTAACTTCCGCAGCAATGGTCGGAGCCTGTGAGTAGTTGCGTCGCCCGGGGCGTGAGTGTTCGAATATCAGCATGGTTAGATCCGCGCCTTTGCGGTTAAGTATTTATAAAGTTTATTTCAATGCAGCCAAGGCTGCATCATAGTTGGGTTCATCTTTTATTTCTGGTACCAGTTCGGCATAGATCACGGTGTTGTTCTCATCCAGAACCACCACTGCACGAGCGGCGACACCGGATAATGGACCGTCGGTGATCGCGACGCCGTAATTCTTCATGAACTCACCGCCTCTCATGGTCGAGAGTGTCACCACCTTATCCAGTCCCTCCGCATCGCAGAACCGGCCCATTGCGAATGGCAGGTCGGCTGAGATGATTAGTACAACTGCATTTTCCATGCTGCTGGCCTTCTCATTAAATTTACGAGTTGAGATAGCACAGACCGCCGTGTCCAGGCTTGGCACAATATTTAAGACTTTCTTCTTGCTCGTAAAGTCTGCCAGTGTCACATCCTTCAGATCCTTACCTACCAGCGAGAATGAAGCTGCCTTATCACCAACTTTCGGGAAGGTGCCCTCAACTTTAATGGGGTTGCCTGCAAGAGTGACCATGATTCTCTCCTTGGTTCAGAATAATTAACGATCGATCAAGACTATATTAAGAATTACGTTGGTACAGTCTGTTAACTCAATGCGCGGGCTAGATGTGATACATACTTTTCCAGGTCGCTTGCTATTTTTGTTTCGGTTGCGCATACCAGTAGCGCATTGCCGAGCTCTGGGTAATGCTCACTTAAATCTAATCCAGCCAGCACCCCTTGATTTTTAAGCGTTTTAAGTACGCTCGCAACCGGTACGGGTAGTGTCACTACCGCCTCGTGGAACAGGTCTCCACTAAAAATTCTTTTTACCCCTTTCAAGGTTTCCAGTTGTTCGACCAGTGATAGTGTATTGGCGTGGGACTGGGTGGCCACCCGTCTCAGACCCTCCGGGCCCAGCAAGGACATGTAGATGGTGGCGGCAGTGACCATCAGACCCTGGTTGGTACAAATATTGGATGTGGCCTTGGAGCGACGGATATGCTGCTCACGAGCCTGCAGCGTGAGGACGAACCCAGGGTTGCCATTCAGGTCGGTCGTACGACCAATAATACGTCCCGGCATCTGCCGGACCAGGGCTTGCTTACAAGCCATAAATCCAAAGTAGGGGCCACCACTGGAGAGCGGTATTCCCAGTGGCTGACCTTCACCCACCGCCACATCTGCGCCGGTGCTGCCCCACTCACCGGGAGGGGTGAGTAGTGCTAGGGACATGGGATTAACCACCCCAATGGCGAGCGCGCTATTGGCATGTGCCCAGTCTGTCAGGGCATCCACCGGTTCGAGCACACCAAAGAAATTGGGTTGGGGGATGACCAAGGCGGCAATATCTTGACCAGCGTAGGGTGCGAGGCTCTCCACCAGGGTGTGACCACACTCTAAATTGTAGGGGATCTCTATAACTTCGATACCCTGGTTCTTCACAATGGCACGCACCACCCGCCGGTAGATCGGATGCAAGGATGTGGGTATCAGTATGCGGCGAGAGGACTTGTGTGAACGTACCGCCATCAATGCAGCTTCAGCAAGGGCAGAAGCGCCGTCATACATACTGGCATTAGATACATCCATACCAGTCAGGGAGGCCATCATGGTCTGGTATTCGTAGAGCAGTTGTAGTGTTCCCTGGCTTGCTTCAGCTTGGTAAGGGGTATAAGAGGAGTAGAACTCGCCACGGGTAGTAATCTGCCACACCGCGGAGGGAATATGGTGTTCGTAAGCGCCTGCACCGATGAAGTTGAGATACCGTCCATCCACCTCTGCCCGATCCTGCATCAGGCGTGAGATTTCCATCTCGCTCAGACCAGGGAGGGCTTTGAGACTCCCGCTCTTCAGAGCGAGGGGGATCTCATCGAATAGATCTTCAATCGTGTTTGCGCCGATGCTTGCAAGCATCGTGCTGATGTCTTCTTCAGTATGTGGAATGAACGGCATGGTTTATTTCCGTGAATCGTGGATAAGGAAAGGTAAGGTCTGTATAAAGAGTTGAGAGTATGAAGATGTCATTCACACTTCACTAGTATCTAATCGGACTTATCAATGTGCTTCGCTCTCAAGTACCTTCTGGTAGCTTCCGGCATCCATTAGGCCACCCAGATCGGAGGTATTGGTTGGCTTAACTTTGAAGAGCCACGCCGCATAGGCATCCTGATTTATTTTTTCAGGCGCAGATTCAAGTTCGGCATTGACTGCGATCACTTCACCCGAGATGGGTGCATACACATCAGCAGCAGCCTTAACAGACTCCACCACGGCGCACTCTTCACCCTGCTTGAGACTGCGTCCCACCTGTGGGATTTCGGCAAATACCATATCACCCAGTAGTTCCTGGGCATGTTGGGTAATGCCGATTGTTGCGGTGCCATCATCCTCAAGTCTCACCCACTCGTGGGACTTGGTGTATTTTAGGTTGGTTGGGATATCCATATCTTCGCTCCGGGATTAAATGATGTTGTTCTGTTCTTTAGACTAAGCTCTTGCCGTTTCGCACAAATGGGTACTTCACTACTTTTGCTCTTAGCATCTTATCGCGAACCACCACCTGTACCTCGTCTCCAGGGGAGATCTCTGACGGTAAGCGTGCCAGTGCAATGGACAGATTGAGTGTGGGCGAGAATCCACCGCTAGTAATCTCACCCTCTTTATTATCATACTGCGTGACGATCTTTTGGTGGCTACGCAACACGCCTCGGTCCAGAAGCAATAGGCCGATTAACTGCTGTTTTGCTGGGTTTTCTAGTAACGCCTGCTTGCCGATAAAGTCTCGTTCGCTCTTCAAGTCGACCGTCCAGGCCAATCCAGACTCGAGTGGATTGGTGGTCTCATCCATATCCTGACCGTAGAGGTTCATGCCGGCCTCAAGTCTCAAGGTGTCAC
>CAJBQQ010000228.1 GCA_903957805.1 uncultured Pseudomonadota bacterium
CGTATCTTCTTGAGTGCGGGTCAGACCGGTTACATTAAGTCTGGACGGATACACGATGCCAAGTACCTCGAAAAATGCAAACTGGTCTATGTTCACGACAAGGGATTTGGATTTGTTGACCATAGCTGATTACGATAGAGATCCTCTGAATATTGAGATCTGTACTGATAATAGGCACGATCGTGTTCATAAGTAGTCGTGAGGATCGCTAGGTTTTAGTCCCCCTTATAAGGTATTCTTCGGGGTGTTGGCGAGCTGCATTGAGTGAATACGCGTTATTGCGCCTCGGATTTAAATCCGCAACATAGTAATTTAATGAATTTTAAAGAGGAGAAGTTTAATGAATTCTAAATATATCGTTCTTGTTGTTGCATTGAGTGCCACTCTGATCAGTTGCGGTGGAGATGCCCCTCCAGAAATCAATGCCACAAACTGTTCTGGAGGTGGGATGCAGGCAGCCCTCCCAACATTTAAAAGTGAAGCCACTCGGCAAGCATTTATTGATGGCTGTGAGATCATCACCAAGAAATAAAGATCGGCTCGATTCTGTTGGGGTGGGATCTCGTACTCCGGACCTCCGGAAGTGAAGTCACGCTCCCTAATGCATGGCCGCGAAATCTGCCGCTAATCGGTAGCCCTTCCCGGTCATGTGTCCGTATAGGGCCTTGAAGGTCAAATGAGGGTCGGCCAGTTTTACTTTATGCCCTGAGCATAACTCAGGGGCGATCTCTTGCTGGAGGTCGCTTCAGTTTTTTAGTTCTGGATGAATGGAAGTGACCTCAGTGTCAGCGGGAATCGGGGCGGATTGCTGCTGCCTAAGTCCGATGACGCGGCATTGTGTATTTCGTTTCGTCTCAGAATGATCGCATCCCTCTTCCCTTTCTCTTTCCTGACCCCACATAACCTCATATCACCTCCATCGATCAGTGCTGGTTATGGACAGATCATCATGGTCGACTTCTTCGTGTTGCTAGATATCAGAATGATCATGTATAAGCGCAGAGAATTATTCCAACAGGCACAGAGGGGCTAATTGATGTCTATGATTCCCTCACCGACAGAGTTTCATCTAAGTCTTCGCGTTTCAGACCTTGAGGAGAGTACGGCCTTCTATACTCAATTCTTGGGGGTTGATCCTAAGGACCAGACTCGTCGATTCTCGACCTTCATCGTCCCACACCTGCACCTGAACCTAGTTCTACTGGTCAATGACAGTGGCAAGCCGCTGGATACCTACAGCCTTTATCATATCGGGTTGGGTGTTACCGACAAGTGTGCGGTCATTGAGAGCTATTTTAAAGCGAAGGCGATCGGAGCACGGATCATCAAGCCCCCTCGAACCACTTGGAGGGGTACCCCACTTCACGAACTATGGCTTCAAGATCCGACAGGTTATGGCATTGAGGTCTATGCTAGATTGACACCCGAAGAATTGGCAACGATGCCTGACAATCAGGAGCCGTTGTATCTAGTTCCTGGAACCGAGACTTGAGACCCAAGATTTTTGTAATAACCTCTCACAATCCTGCCATACAGAGAGAATCGATCTGATCACTGCCGTATTAATTTTTATCATGACCATGATACTGGTGATCTGGCAGCCTCGGGGTCTTGGCATCGGTTGGAGCGCTATGGCTGGCGCTACTTTGGCTCTGCTATTTGGCGTGATTCAGTTCAGTGATATTCCGATCGTCTGGCAGATCGTCTGGAATGCCACGGCCACATTTATTGCCATCATCATCATCAGTCTATTACTGGATGAGGCTGGGTTTTTTGAATGGTCAGCATTGCATGTTTCTCGATGGGGTGGCGGGAATGGTCGGCTACTGTTTGCTCTGATCGTTCTGCTCGGAGCATCCGTCTCTGCTTTATTTGCCAATGATGGTGCTGCACTCATACTCACCCCGATCGTGATGGCCATGCTTGTGGCGCTGGGATTTAATCCGGCTGCAACACTTGCCTTCGTCATGGCGGCTGGATTCATCGCAGATGTAGCGAGCCTCCCTCTCGTTGTATCCAACCTAGTCAATATCGTATCGGCCGATTTCTTCAAGATTGGATTTAATGATTATGCTTTAGTCATGATCCCTGTAAATGCGGTTGCGATCATGACTGCCTTGGCTGTGTTGGTGATTTACTTCCGTCGAAGCATTCCATCACGTTATGACGTTAATCAGCTTAAGGTTGCGAGCGAAGCCATCCGGGACATGGCTACATTCCGCTTTGGATGGTTGGTATTGGTTCTTCTGCTGATTGGATTCTTTGGACTGGAGCCTCTGGGTGTGCCGGTCAGTGCTGTGGCCTCGGCATGTGCACTGCTACTACTCGTGGTTGCAGCTCGTGGAAGGGTCATCAGTACGAGTAAGGTGCTCCGAGAGGCTCCCTGGCAGATCGTGATCTTCTCATTGGGAATGTATCTCGTGGTCTACGGGCTGCGTAACGCGGGCCTCACGGATCACATTGCGAGTCTGCTCAATTACTTTGCGCAAGGGGGGGTATGGGGAGCCGCTTTTGGAACGGGCATACTCACCGCTCTACTATCCTCGGTGATGAATAATATGCCGACAGTGCTGGTAGGGGCTCTCTCTATCGAGGCGACAGATGCAACCGGCCTGGTCAGGGATGCGATGATTTACGCCAATGTCATTGGGTGTGATCTGGGGCCCAAGATCACACCGATCGGCTCTCTAGCGACACTTCTATGGCTCCATGTCCTCTCCAGAAAGGGCATGAAAATCACTTGGGGATACTACTTCAAGGTGGGGATTGTGCTGACCATGCCGGTTCTGATGGTGACGCTGGCTGCGTTATCGATAAGACTGAGCCTTATGTAACAGACTCAATGACGAGTAGCAGAGACTTCGAGAAAGCAGCCATGTCCAGTGGTGAAGGTCTGTGAGATGACGTCAGAGCAGTTGGATCAGAGGTGCTGTATTTATTCTATCCGGCTGAATTGGTCTTGCAGGATCTTCACTGCATTGGGCTGACCCCGAACCCGAAAGGTAGCTCCTTCGTTGTCGGAGCGTTCCTCCAGAACCTGACAATTAGAATAAATCTCCCCGCGTAGTTGTTGCGAAGACCAAGGAAGAAAGAGTTCTGCCTCGACCATATCCTGTTGGAAGAATGTGATGATCACGTGTCTGAGATTTGTAATATCCTCAGGTCGGCGTGCACTCATGACGATACAGCTTGGGTACTTTATGCGTAATGCGGCCTCGAGTTCAGATTGAGCGGTTGGATCACCGACATGGTCGATCTTATTAAAGATGCGGACCCGCGGAAGGGTGCTCGCACCGATCTCCTCAAGGACCTCATCCGTGACCTCGATCTGACGTTCAAAACCAGGATCACTGGCGTCGATCACATGGAGCAAGAGAGACGCATCAAGGGCCTCGTCTAGAGTCGACTTGAATGATGCGACGAGGCCGTGTGGAAGATTCTTGATGAATCCGACCGTGTCACTGACCAGCACACGTGGAACGCTCTCCGGTTGGAGAGCTCGTACCGTGGTATCGAGCGTAGCAAAGAGTTTATTCGCGACCAGGACCTCGCTTCCGGTGAGGGCTCTCATCAGTGTGGACTTACCGGCATTTGTATAGCCGACCAGTGCGACACCTGCAAATCCCTGTCTCTCTTGCCGCCTGGCACGCTGAGTCGTACGTTCGACATTCATCGCTGTAATCTCTTTCTGCAGCTCTGCGATCTGGTCACGGATCTTACGTCGGTCTAACTCGGTGTGAGACTCCCCTCCACCCCTTCCGCCGACACCGCTGCGCTGACGACCCTGTGGCCCTGCAAGCTTCGCAGCCTCGCGCAGTCGTGGTGCCATGTAACCGAGCCGAGCGATCTCGACCTGCGCACGGGCTGCTCGGGAGCGAGCATTCCGATGAAAAATTTCAAGGATGACCATGGTCCTGTCCATCACCTCGCAACCAACCTCCTTTTCAAGATTGCGCGCCTGTGAGGGTGAGATCTCGTGATCGACCAAGATGGTATCGATCTTTAGGTGATCTGGACTTGGGACTGTTCCCTCCGATTCTTCAGATTCGTTATTCACGAAGATACGCATCTCTTCTCTCTTGCCAGCACCTAAGTATGCCGTCATGTCGAAACCTGATCTTTTCTGCACGAATGTGCGGACGACCTCATATCCCAGCGTCTTTGCGAGCTCGCGTAGTTCAGTCAGAGAGGACTCGAATTCTAGATCAGTCACGCTTGGCAGTTGCACGGCCGCGACGACAGCGTATCTGTGATTCACTTCAAGTTCTTTTTGCATGCGGGGATTGCGTATCTTTAATGAGGGAGTTGAGATAGTACCTGCAATTCAACTAACCGAAGGATCCGAGTAGGTCAGTTATGCATTTTTCTCAATAAAAAACCCACCAGGATGAGTGGTGGGTCGAGCTTGTTACCTGTTTAATCTGCTAATTCAATTTTTTTTGGCCAATGGACCCTTTTATATTTGCAGTTGTACTTTAGTTTTATCCATGGCTTATTTCATTTCGATGATCCATCGGTCTCATGTCTGACGAGGTCGACTCCCCCTTGTTGAGATGGTTTAGGATACCGCTCAGTATCAGAAAGCAAATTCCCATGAATCCAACGATGATCGAGACTGCTGCGGTAGGAGGTTCTC
>CAJBQQ010000229.1 GCA_903957805.1 uncultured Pseudomonadota bacterium
AGCCCACCCTCAGCAATCTTGACACCGTATTCCGCTAAAATCTCTTTCGCCTGATACTCGTGGATATCCAATGAATCACCCTCATCTATGGCATAAAAAATATAAAGAAAGGGCCGCTAAAGGCGGCCCAAGAGATAACTCCCATCAAACCCTTGCAGCGATGGCCTCAGCTGTTCTCACAATATTGAGAGCCATCCTTTCTGAAGCCGCGTCAATCAAGCGTCCATCTAAAGCAGCAGCCCCCTTGCCTTGTGATGCGGCTTCCTTCAACGCAACCAGAATACGTTTTGCCTTTTCAATTTCCGCAGGGGGGGGCGTGTATACCTCATTTGCAAGTTCAATCTGTGAAGGATGAATCGCCCACTTGCCTTCGCAACCAAGTGCGGCAGACCTTCTGGCTGCCAGCTTATAACCGTCAGGATCTTTAATGTCGCCGAAGGGTCCGTCGATCGGACGCAGCCCGTAGGCGCGACAAGCGACTGTCATGCGACTGATAGCTGAGTGCCACTGATCCCCAGGGTAGTCTGGATTAAGCCCTCCGATATTAGTCGTTCGTGCACGGTTGCTGGCAGCATAATCAGCCACTCCAAAGTGGAGCGCCTCGAGACGTCCTGAGGCACCATTGCGCGCGATATCTTCAACATTGGACATGCCCAGCGCCGTCTCAATCAAGGCCTCTATGCCGATCCGATTCTTCAGACCTTGTTGCGTTTCAAGCTGACTCAACATGGCCTCTACCATGTACACATCAGCATAAACACCCACCTTAGGGATTAAGATGGTATCGATCTTGTGCCCCGCCTGCTCGATCAAGTCAACCACATCCCGTACCATGTACTGAGTGTCCAGTCCGTTGATACGGACAGAGAGAGTCACACCGTTACCGCGCCAGTCAAGGTCATTAATCGCTCCGATCACATTCTTACGTGCTTGCACCTTATCATCAGGAGCGACAGCATCCTCCAGATCAAGAAAAATGAAATCCGCCCCGCTTTTTAGCGCCTTCTCAAACATTCCCGGATTTGATCCGGGGACAGCTAACTCGCAACGCTGAACGCGTTGTACGGTAGCCGAATATAGTGTGTGACTCATTTTTCCGTCCCAATTTCGGTTATTTGATGAGACCGTATCGGTCTCGGTGTTATTCTCTTTCAGACCCAGATAGAGATAAAGAAAAGTGCCGTTATTCCACCTGAAGAACCCCGCATTTTACTTTTGAGGGCCACAATGTCAATTTTTACCTAAACTTTAGCAGGCATTTATCAACCCACTTAGTCTCAAAGAATGCGCCCCCACGCGCGAAAACAACATTCCAAAGAATTTTTGGAGGATCGAGTCAATTAGATCCAACCCTCTCCAGTTCAGGAGATAACTCGAGAGGGGATTAACTTCGCGTGAAGGTCGTGGGGATCGGATCCTATAATCTCAACCTCCACAAACTGCCCGATCTTAATACCACCCGTATTCGGCAGATATACCAATCCATCGATCTCTGGCGCATCGGCAGAACTGCGGGCAATAATCTCATCTTCATCGACTGCATCCACCAACACAGTCATCCGCCTACCGACCTTGCGCAACAGCCGTGTACTACTAATCTCTTCCTGAACGCCCATGAAACGGGCTCGCCTTTCTTCTTTTAATTCCTCAGGGACATGGTCTCCCAGAGCATTCGCTCTAGCACCCTCAACTGGTGAATAGGAAAAGCATCCAACACGATCCAACTGCGCCTCCTTCAGGAAATCCAGAAGCTCCTCAAAATCGGCATTGGTCTCCCCTGGAAACCCAACAATGAATGTGCTCCGCAGGGTGATTTCCGGGCAGATTGAGCGCCATTCCTGGATACGGGCGAGATTATTTTCAGAGCTGGCGGGTCGCTTCATCGCCCGTAAGATGCGGGGGCTCGCATGCTGAAATGGCACGTCAAGATAGGGTAGGATCTTTCCATCCGCCATCAGGGGAATTACCTCGTCCACATGAGGATAAGGGTAGACATAATGAAGACGTACCCATGCATTAGAGTCACTCGCTAGATCACCTAATGCTGAAACCAATTCAGTCATACGGGTCTTGATGGGCCTGCCACGCCAAAAGCCGGTTCGGTATTTCACGTCAACACCGTAGGCACTAGTATCTTGTGAAATCACTAGGAGCTCCTTGACGCCGGCCTTGATCAGATTCTCCGACTCCTGCATGACTTGATCGAGTGGGCGACTGATCAGGTCTCCACGCATGGATGGGATGATGCAGAAGGTGCATCGGTGGTTACAACCCTCGGAAATTTTGACGTAGGCATAGTGGCTAGGAGTAAGACGAATTCCCTGAGGTGGAATCAGGCTAGTGTAAGGATCGTGTGGTTGCGGTAGGTGGGCATGTACCGCAGACATGACCTCATTCAAAGCATGCGGACCAGTCACCGCGAGGACCTGTGGGTGAGCCTTCTTAACCAGATCACTCTTGGCTCCAAGGCATCCGGTCACAATGACCTTTCCATTCTCAGCAAGTGCCTCTCCGATGGCGTCTAGTGACTCCTCTACTGCGCTGTCAATGAATCCGCAGGTATTAATCACCACCAGATCAGCATCTGAATAGGTGGGCGAGATGTCGTACCCCTCTGCCCTGAGTTGGGTCAGAATCTGCTCGGAGTCGACCAATGCCTTCGGGCATCCGAGCGAGACAAATCCGACCTTTGGAGCAATTTTGTTAATGGTGGACATGGCTATTTTGTCAGTTTTAGGGGATAGATGAATTTAGAAATATAAGGGCACTGAAGGTCAATGCGCCTGATGACCAAAAAGATTGCCAGCCAGCCAGATGGAGCCGATACCCATAATAATTAGAATGACTTGTTGGAGGGTGGCCCTAATCTCGGGGCGTCGGTGCAGACCTGGAATTAGGTCGGACATCGCCACATAGATCATACTGGCTGCTGCCAAAGCCAGCAGTGATGGCAGGAGGTGGTTCATGTCTTGCAACATGAAGTAAGCCAGCATGCCGCCTACCAGTGTTGCCATACTCGAGAATAGGTTAAACAGAAGCGCTTGCTGTCGAGTATAACCTGAGTTGAGGAGGATCAAGAAGTCCCCCGCCTCTTGCGGAATTTCGTGAGCAATGATTGCAATCGCGGTGACGATGCCGAGTTGGACGTCGGCCATGAATGCAGCCGCGATGAGGACCCCATCAACAAAATTATGAAAGGTGTCTCCCAGCATGATAAGCATTCCGCTACGACCATGATCATGAGGATTGTCAGCGGATTTGCTTTTGCTGAGGAGTGGATCGTGGACCTCGCACTCGTCTATATGACAGTGCCGCCACAAGACCAACTTTTCTAGAATGAAGAATAGAAGAATCCCAGAGAGTACGGTAGCCGTGGTCTGTGATGGGTCCCCTGACAGTTCCAGGGCCTCTGGCAGTGCATTCAGAAAGGCAGCACCCAGCAACGCTCCAATCGCATAGGAGATGAGCATCTGAACCCACGATATCCGTGTATTCAGAGTCAGTACTGCTGCGAACAATACACTCAGTAGCCCTCCCAGCAGACTGGTGGCGATGATCCAGGCGAGAGTGGACATGGGAAACGATCAGCGGAAAAATGCAGAATTATACGCTGTTGCAGCGTTCAAAATTCAGATGATCACTATGAGTGATGGCTTAGGGTGTCAGCCAGATTAGGCCTGCCATCCGTCCGGTAGTACCATCGCGGCGGTAGGAGAAAAATCTCGTAGGGTCGCTGAATGTACATATACCACCCCCATAAATTGAGGTCACCCCGGAATTGATCAGTCGGTTACGGGCTAACTGAAAGATATCAGCGGTCCACTTCCCAGGACCACACGCGGTAAATGCGGGGGAACAGTCTCTGTCTTGCCCGATAAAGGACTCAAGTACTTCCTCACCAACTTCAAAGTGGTTGGGGCCAATCGCTGGCCCAAGCCATGCCATGATTCTAGATCCCTCGCCACCCATCGCCTTAATGGCACATTCAATCACCCCCGCGGATAGGCCTCGCCAGCCAGCGTGCGCTATTCCTACCCTCAATCCATCGGTATCGCACAGAAATACCGGCAAGCAGTCGGCGGTGAGTACCGCACAGACCGTACCGGGTGATTCGCTGAAAGCGGCATCGCTACCAACTTCGCAATCGTAATCATCCGCCCTCACGGCTCGGATTCCGTGGACCTGTTTCAACCATCGGGGCTCTGATGGCAGGATTGCTTGAAGAAGGGACCGATTTTGATTAACGGTTGAGGGGTCGTCACCGACATGATCGCCCAAATTGAGACTAGTATAGGTCCCGCGACTCAGACCGCCGGTCCGTGTAGTAAATAGCGATCTGACATTAGGCGGAGTTGGCCAGTCGGGAGTGATCCAGTCATTCATGATAGTAAGGATGGTTATTTTCGTTTCGACTGGCTGTCACGATGTTGCCGTAAAGAGCTTAAGAGCCTCTCCATATCGTCTGGCAGTGGAGACTCCCACGACATGTCCTTATTCGTTTTCGGATGAGTCAATTCCAGTCTTTGTGCATGTAAGGCTTGCCTTGGAAAGTGGGAGATGATTCGCCCGATCTCAGGATCAATCTTGCTCGGCTTGCCGCCATAGACTGAGTCACCCACTAGGGGATGACCGAGGGATTGCATATGAACCCGTATCTGGTGTGTTCGTCCGGTCTCAAGGCTGCACAGGAGAAGAGTACAACTGCCTAACTGATCGATCACCCGGTAGTGAGTACGTGCTTCTTTACCACTATGCGATACAGACATCTTGGTTCGATTCACTGGATGTCG
>CAJBQQ010000230.1 GCA_903957805.1 uncultured Pseudomonadota bacterium
AGAGGAATTGAGGGGGTTAGACTTCTGATGAAATCTCTCCCGGTCCATCCTCATGATGGATTCAGATATCCGATGAGATGAATTTCGATGGGGAGCCTGCTTTTTAAAAAGAGTCGTTCCTGTTGAACAGATTCATACAGATTCATCCCACCCATCAATACTGCAATCGTGTCGAGAGTGTATGGAACATTTCTACCAGGACGGGTGGTAGATTCTCCCTACGATTTATTCAATCGTCGTAATGCGTTTTGCCTATGAGAATAAGTTATATCCACTCATGACGAGACCCGAGACGAGCAGTAATATGCATCATGACTATGACGTTGATATATGGCTGAGTGGAATTAAAGGGTTGGATGAGATCCATCTCCATGACTTAGAGGGGAATCAGAATGAAAGAATTGAATTTATTTCAGATGAATGACGTTGAGGAGATGATGCTGACAGAGGATCAGTGGGAGACCCTCAAGAGGATGCCATACTCAGAATTTAAGGCGATGATTCGGATCGTATTCGTTGAGGGGAGAGAGTATCAGAAGGATCTTGATGCCCAATCCATCGGGGTGATCAGCCCACCCAAAGTGACAGAACTGATGAAGAGTGAGTGGGTCCGAAATATTTCGAGAAAGCAGGGAAAGAGGTCCGTATCTCGGCAGTGATCATAACCTCCCCGTGAGGGAGGAAGGGTCGGAAGTCCGGTCGGGTACTATTTCTTGCGGCTCTTCTCGATCAGGTCATACGCAACCTGCACCTCCTGAGACTGGCGGGTAGCGACCGCGATCATATCTGCAGGAACACCCTGGCCGATCAATTTATCGGGGTGGTACTGACTGATGAGTTTACGGTATGCCTTCTTGACCTCTTGGTCGGTACTGTCCTTACTGACTCCGAGCGCCTTATAAGCATCCTCCAGAGCATTGGCAGAGTTCGACTGACCGCCCGCAAAGTGGGCCTGGTTCAGGATCATGTTCAGCATCTGCTGGAATGCTGATGAGTCATAACCCAGATGTTGTGCGATCTGCCTCAGAAGGTTCTCTTCGGAAGCGTGAATCCCTCCATCTGAGAGTGCCATCACGATCAGGTAGACCAGCAGCATCTGTCTTAAGCTGTGAGTCTGACCGCAGACGGTCATGAACTGGTTTAGACTAGACTCAATCTCAAATTCGGGTGATGCTCCCCTCCCAAAGAGTGCGATCGCTTGCTGCCGATGATCGGAAGACATTCCCAGCTTCTGAATGAACTGCTCGACATGATCGATCTCACCTTGTGAGATATGGCCATCGGCCTTTGCGAGCTTGCCCATCAGGATGAAGACCGTATCGAGGAAGACTGACTGACGTTGGGCCCTGCTAAACGGATTAACGCCACCCATCCCATAAGCCCTGAAACGGTCTGCCATGCTTCCTAAGAGGTATCCGATGAATGCCCCAACAAGACCGAGGAAGTAATACCCTAAAAGGCCGGCAATGATTCTGAACACAATATCCCCCGAGACCGCATGTGAAAAAAATGATTATAACCCGTCAAGGGGGGGCGTCATTACGAGAGAAGAGACAACCCGAGTAAACTTTAGGGTGATGACCGGATTGATCGTTTTGGCATTCCTCGTAATCCCTTCCCTCGCTCAATCTCAAGTCCCCACACTGAGCTATCTGGGTCAGCAGATCGTGCCCTCCGGGACCCGTTTCGGTGGGACCCTTATCGGGGGATTGTCATCAATCGACTACGTCCCCGAGAGTGGTCACTATCTCTGCGTGAGTGATGACAGGAGTGTCAATAATCCGGCTCGATTTTATGAACTGAGTCTGGACCTCTCTAAATTTCAGAGGTCCTCTGATCCGGGACATGAGGGTGTGA